>NZ_JBAHYJ020000132.1:0-217695 GCF_036697665.2 Scytonema sp. PRP1
GCTAAATTCCCCCCTTTTTAAGGGGGGTTAGGGGGGATCTAGCCTTATCTGAACCGCATTGCCTCTTAAAGAACAATGCAGAATTCCGCAGCTAGGAATAAGACATGCAATTAGTGGGGGATTTAAACCACAGACATAATTCTAGACCACCAAATTTTCAATTTTGGTGTGGTGTTTTCCCGCAGCAGTTACGAGAACTCTACAATTCATGACTTTCCCAAGCTGCTTCCCCATTCTGATTACTGAGTACTGAGTTCTGAGTACTGAGTTCTGAGTACTGAGTTCTGAGTACTTTTTGTTAATATTTTTTGAGAAACTCCAGGATTTGTTTCCCTTTAAAATCTTTAGCAAGTTGACGCAAATGAGCGGCAAACGGTAGCCACCGTTGATCCAACTCCTCTAACAATGTCGCTCGTTGTATAATTCCTCTTAAATCCCCCCTCATCGCGAAATCGATCAAAATCGTAAGTTCTTCTGCTGGTGGAGCCACAAGTAAGTCCTGAGTCCGTAAGGAAAGACCTTGCACCTCTACTTGTTGTCTGCTTTCCTGCTGCTCATAAACCCATTCCAACCCCAAGTAAACCCGTAATTTTTCTAAAAGCTCCGCTTTTTGGATTGGTTTTGGGAGAAAATCATCGCAACCGACTTCTCGACTTTGCTGGCGATCTAAGTCAAAAACGCTAGCTGAGACAGCAATCACGATCACGTCTTTAAAGTCTGGTATCATCCTCAGGCGACGGGTGGCTTCAAAGCCGTCCATCACGCTCATGACTAAGTCCATCAAAATCACATCTGGTTTAAATTCACGCGCTTTGTCAAGAGCGTCTAAACCATTTGTTGCTTCTGTGACTTCAAACCCCAAAGGTTCTAGTAGATTCATTAAAATAGAGCGATTTACCCATTTATCATCTACTACCAAAACTTTCCGCACAGGTCCTATAAAACCAATGATATTGCCTTCATCGATGCTCTTAACGTCACTTTGTTGAAAAACCTCAGGGACATCCAAATCGAACCAAAAAACGCTGCCTTTACCTAAAGTACTTTTCACCTTTAGTTCACCGCCCATCATTTGAACTAATTGACGGCTAATTGCTAATCCCAATCCTGTTCCTTCAGTCTTGCGACTCTCCTCACCCACTTGCTGGAATGGCAAAAATATTTCTTCTAATTGCTCCTGTGCAATGCCAATCCCTGTATCCTCTACTTGAAACCGAAGTTTTTCCTCTTGATAGCCCACTCTGAAAGTTATACTACCTTTTTCTGTAAATTTGACCGCATTACTAAGTAAATTAATCAAGACTTGACGCAACCGTTTTTCATCTGCTCGAATGAGTTTTGGTAGGGGAGAAGACGTTTGATAAATTAACGGAATTCCCTTTTGTTGGGCACGGATGCGGCAAATCTCAGCAATACTCTCAAGAAAGACCGGAAGATGAAATTCTGTTGGATAAAGTTCCATTTTCCGTGCTTCAATTTTGGAGAGATCTAAAATATCATTTATCAGTGTCAGTAGGTGTTCGCCACACTGATGAATGATGTTTATACCATTCTTTTGCTGAACAGTTAAAGTTTTATCTTTCTGAAAAATTTGAGTATAACCCAAAATACCATTGAGCGGTGTACGGAGTTCATGACTCATGTTTGCCAGGAATTCGCTCTTGGCACGGTTAGCTGTTTTGGCTACTTCTTCTGCTCGTTGGCGTTCTTTGATTTCCTGTTGAAGCTGCAAATTTTTATCTTGTAACTCCAGCGTGCGCTCTTCGACTTTAACTGCCAATGTCCGATTATATTCTTCTAAATCATTGTAAAGACGTGCATTCTCAATCGAAATTGCTGCTTGAGAAGATAAAAGTTGTAAAACTTCCAATCGCTCTGGTGTAAATGCTCCAATTGTCAAGTTATTTTCTAAATAAAGAATGCCAATTAGTTTACCTTGATTCACAATTGGCGCACATAAAATAGATTTTGGTCTGTGGTTGATTATATAGGCATCTGTTGCAAACACTGAATCAGAACTAGCATCGTACAGTACAACATGTCCTTGAGTACGATGCACATAATTAATGACAGATATGGGTAGCTGCTGACTTAATTCTACAGGTGTCGATGGTTGCACGATTATCTCATCTTGCCCGATACTTCCTGAAGCTTCTATGAGTAACTGTCCTGCTTTTTCTAAAATGAAAAATCCTGTTTCTGCACCAGCATTTTCAATAACAATTCGCATTAATTTAGCCAGCAACTTGTCCAAAACAATTTCACCAGAAAGAGCAAGAGATGCTTTCATGATTGCGGCGAAATCCAGAGATCGGGGAGTACCTGTAGTCGTAGAGATCATTGTCCGATTCATCTCTAGACCTCTGGTTTGTCGGTTTAGTGTCTGGGAGAAAATGTGAGGATATCTTGCTGCTAAATTTCTAACTTTTGCAGTTGCTCCCCAGCGAATATATCCATAGTAAGCATCAGTTAGATAAGTCTGAGCTACCTTTTCTCTGGCACACTCAAAATAAAATTTTGCTGCGAGTTCATTGAAGAGCGCTTCTTCCTGGATATATCCTTGCTCTTTAGCTCCAGCAATGGCTCGGTCATAATATTCCATTGCTTGCCAATATTGACCTAATACCCGCGCTTTTTCTGCCTCCACAAGCTCATACTTATGCAGAAAATTCATTGGGGCGTGGTCTGCCCATTTTCGCATCTTTTCCTGGTTCTTCGTCACCTTGCTCAAGAGGTGCTCTTGTTGTGATTGTGCCACTGATGGATAAATCGCTAGTTGTGCTAAAGAATCATAAAAATGAAACACTGGCACAATCAAGAATCCTTTTACCCCATCTAAGTACTGTTCGGCTTGAACTCCATTTTCCAATGCTTGATGGTGCTCTCCAAACAAATAACAGAGTATCAGTTTGTTTGAATAGAAGTAGTGAAGCCCAGTTCTGTCATTGGCTTTCTTAAGCAGCGGTAAAGATTTCTCCTCGTTGTATGCTTCACCCAATAAACAGCACGGTTTTTCAAAAGGTTCTAGCAAATTAAGAATTGACTGCTGAAATATTTGATTCCAACTCAAGGCGTTCTCTTGCTTGAGTTGAGCAAGGACATTACTGGTTGCTGCCATTTCTCGTTCAACTTTTGCCAGTTCTTGACCGATGAGATATGAATAGTAGCATTTTTGCATAGCGGCATAGCCACCATATTCAAAATGTCCATTCTCCAATCCACTAGAGTATGAATCCTGCAAAAGTGGCAACGTTTCCTTAGCATGAACCTTTCCATGAAACGCAGATGAACCTGCCACGAAAAAGACACTTGTCTTGAGTTCTACAGCGTTGAATCGTTCTACAAGACTTAAAGCCAACTTGCCAAATTGATAAGCCGCCTCAATGTCCTGAAACAACCCGTTTATCATGATGCTGTAAAGAACATAACTATAAGCTGAGAAAGGTGAATTTCCATGTTTGATTGACAAATTCAGCTGTTCACACGCAATTAACGGCAACAAGGCAGGTCCAGCTTGATAAGTCGGAGAACCTAGGCATGCTAACATCCGTACAGCTGCTAGCTTATCGACCTCCGTCATTAATGGTAGGTTAATCAGGTCTTCGATATTTCTGCCGCTCAAATTTCTTGCTGTTTGAGTCAGTGTTTGCTCAATATCCAAGGCGCTAGGCGACTCTGGGAAGCTTATCCCCAGTAGTTCTAGTGCTTGTAACCCAATCTTGATCGCTTCGAGCTGTTTCACTTGCGCCATGCAGGCCTGGATTTTGACCTCATAGACTTTCATTTTGTCAATAGGGGTTTTTGCCTGCTGCAAGACAACGGTTGCCCATTTCTCCATCTGCTCAAAATCGCCGTTCAGGTATGCTGTTTCTACCCCTGACTCATAAAGTGCTACTGTTAGCTCATACTGATTCTGCCAGCTATTGACTGCTAATAATTCCAAACCCACCTTTAGATAGCGCATAGCAGACTCATACGCCGCAGCTGCTTTCGCTTTCTGACCTGCTATAAGATTAAGTTCAGCCAGCTCATATTTTTCCGACTCTAAGGTGAGTAAGTCGGTACCATAATTCAGTTGGTTGACCAAAGCAAAGATATTTTCTTTTCGTTCTTCCGGCGTAATATTTTGTAGTAACAATTGACCAATTTTGAAATGAGTTTCTTTTTTTTGCGATTCTGGAATAAGAGCATAAGCTGCTTGCTGTACTCGGTCATGTAGAAACTTGTAGGCAATTGTCAGTTGTTCTACCCTGCGGGAAGCCTCTTGCGCATCTAGGTCATTTGTGAGTTGTTCATTTTGCTCAGTACTAATAACTAAAGGAATTTTGTAAGATTGGTCTAAGGGTAAAACTAGACCTGTCTGCAAAGATTCCCACAAATCTGCTGCTGTTTCAGATAAAGATTTTTGATTAACAATACCCAGAACATCTAAGGTAAATTTATCTCCAATACAGGCAGCCAATTTTAAAATATTTTGTGTATCAAGTGATAATTTATGAATCTGATTAATCATCAATTCAACGACATTATCAGTGATATCAATGTCTTTCAGTAGCTGAATATCCCATTGCCAGCAACCTTGATTGAAATTAAAAGACAATAGATTTTCGTTATATAGCGATTTGAGTAACTGAGTTAAGAAGAAAGGATTTCCCTGAGTTTTGTTAAACACTAACTCAGCCAGCGATATTGTCTTTAACGTGTCACTGCGGAAGGTATCACTGATTAATTGATTGACATGAGTGATATCTAAAGGCTGGAGCACAATATTGTTAACAACTGCACCCTTGTGTTGAATTTCTTCTAAAGTCAACATCAATGGATGAGTTGGACTGACTTCATTATCCCGATACGCTCCAATCAGTAGCAAATATTGACTATTTGGCTCACAGGCAAGCAACTGAATCAACTTCAAGGAAGCTAAATCTGCCCACTGTAAGTCATCCAAGAAGACAACCAATGGGTGTTCGGGTTTGGTAAATACATGAATGAATCGTTGAAACAACCGATTAAATCGGTTTTGGGATTCAGTTGGTCCCAATTGAGGAACATCTGGCTGAACACCAACAATTCTTTCAAGTTCAGGAATAACATCAATAATTACTTGACCATTATAACCCAATGCTTCTAAAATTTTTGCTTTCCAATCGGCTATTTTGTCAGTATTTTCTGTTAGTAACTGCCTGATTAATTCCTGAAACGCTTGAATCAACGAAGCATAAGGAATATTCCGCTTAAATTGGTCAAACTTACCAGAAATAAAGTAACCACGCTGGCGAACAATGGGTTTATGAACTTCATTCACTAAGGAAGATTTGCCAATACCTGAGTAACCACTTACTAACATTATCTCTACCCCCTATATCCCCCCTTGCTAAGGGGGGATATAGGGGGTTTGCCACTCGCTCAAAGGCATCCATTAGCGAGGCAACTTCTTTTTCACGACCATAAAGTTTTTGCGGAATAATAAATTGGCTGTATAAATCAAGTTGACCGACAATAAAATCTTCAATTTTTCCTGTTGCTTGTAGTCTTGTTAGGCACTCCTCTAAGTCCGCTTTTAGTCCCAACGCACTTTGATATCGTTCTTCAGCAGTCTTTGCTAATAATTTCATCACAATATCAGAAACTGCTTGAGGAATCTCTGGGTTGATTTCTTTAGGCGATGCTGGTGTTTTAGCAATATGGCAGTGAACTAATTCCAATGGATCAGTCGCTTGAAAGGGCAACTGTCCTGTGAGCATTTCATAGAAAGTGACACCTAAGGAGTAGAAATCAGTTCGGTAATCAATTGAGCGGTTCATCCTCCCTGTTTGCTCCGGTGACATATAGGCTAGAGTGCCTTCAAGCAAATTGGGAGTATTGACTGTCTGATTTTCACTCGATAGACGCGATGAAATGCTAAAATCTATAATTTCAACTTGACCTGTTTTCGTATTGATAAGAATATTTTGAGGTTTGATATCTTTATGAATAATATTATTTTTATGTATTTGAGCAAGCGTTGAAGATAATTGAATAGCAATTTGCAAAAACTGACTTAATTCAAATTTTTGAGCATTGATAAAATTTTTCAGAGGTTCTCCCCCAAAATCTGACAAAATTAGCGCCAGACCATTTTGATAGCTTTCCAAGGCTAACGGTTTAATAATTCCTTTTATCTGTAAAAGTTGGAGTATTTTATATTCATGTCTTAATCGAGTGATCTGTTCTATAGTGGGATACTCAGCTTTAAGGGTTTTAATAATCACCGAATTTTGCTCTGACTCTCTCACAGCATGGTAAACACGGGTAGTGGCACCGTCATAAATGAGCTTAATGAGGTTGTAACCGCCAATGGTGATACTCATTGTTGTCTTTTCACAGGTGTACTTAGTTCACGTATTTCGCAGGGGCAACCTAACGACAAAAGTTGTACCCCGACAGACCTCACTTTCAAAACTGATCGTGCCTCCATGCATCTCGACGCATTGCTTAACAATTGCCAGCCCCAATCCTGTACCTGGAATATTCGCAACGTTACGTGCGCGTTGGAAAGGTTCAAAAAGCTTTGCCTGAGATTCTTTTGGAATTCCAATTCCTTGATCTTGTACTAGGAAACAAATGTTTTTTTCCTCCCAAGACAGGGTTAAGGATATGATGCCACCTTCTAGCGAGTACTTCATGGCATTAGAAAGCAGATTATTCAGCAAATGCCAAAGGAGTTTTTCATCGAGGCAGGCAATACGTTGGTTACCAATAACTGAAAATTGTATCTCATGTTTCTCTCCTGCTGCCAATTGTAAAGTTTCAACTTGTTCTTCACAGAATGTAACAACATCTATTGGTGTAGGATTGTATTGAATTGCGCCGGATTCAGCTTGCCCTAGTGTTAGGATGTCATTCAATAGATCAATTAAACTATCTGTGGCAGATTGAATGCGATCAATGTGCTTTTGTATTTTCTCTTTTGGCAATTGATTGCTGTAGTGTTTGAGTATTTCAGAACCCAACCTAATTGTTGTCAGAGGATTGCGAAATTCATGAGCCGCCATGTAGAGGTATTGAGATTTTAGCTGAGATTGGGACTGGGCAATTTGCTTATCTGCTTGAGCTATAGACAACGCCTTTTGTACCTCAAACTCTGCCTGATAGCGTCCGAGAGCAATTTCAATTGTGGTAGAAAGTATCTTTTCATCAAAAGGCTTTAGAATATAGCCAAAAGGCTGCGTCGCTTTGACTCGTTCTAGAGTTGCTCGGTCAGCATTGGCAGTTAGGTAGACGACAGGTATGTTGAAACGAGATTGAATCTTAAATGAAGCTTCGACTCCGTCCATTTCACCCGCAAGTCTGATATCCATCAATACTAAATCCGGTTGGAGTGCTTCCACCATAACAATAGCGTCTTCTCCCGTTGCGACGAGAGCAGGAACAATATATCCTAGATATTCCAGTGTTTCCCTAAGGTCATCAGCAACGAGCTGTTCGTCTTCAACAACCAAGATTTTTATCGGAACCATAATTCATTTTCTGGTGCAAGGGGTGTTAAGCTTTTAGAGCTTTGGGAAAGGTGATATGGAACGTGGTACCGCGATCGCCCTCAAGGAGTATGTTACCTTTAAGTTGTTTTGTTAAGTTATGTACTATTCTTAAACCCAAAGAGTTGGTATTTTGCCAATCTAGAGTTTCTGGAATGCCAATACCACTATCGCCTACTGTTAGCGTAATGGTCTTATCAGTCTCTGGCATAAGACGAATAATGATTTCGCCACTTTTGTCGTTGGGAAAAGCGTACTTGAGAGAGTTGGAAACCAGTTCGTTGATAAGCAGCCCGCAAGGAATAGCAGTATCGAGACTAAGCTTAATTCCATTGGTTTCAATCTTCAGGGCAATCGTCTTTTGGCTCATCCCATAGCAGCGCAAAAGGTTGTTCGTCAAGCTGTGGATGTATTGACCAAAGTCTATTTGGGAGAGTTCGGGCGACTGATATAAATGTTCATGAATCAGTGCCATAGATTGCACTCTATTTTGAGACTCTTGAAATAAGATCATAGTACCTTGATCTTGAGCACGTCGGGACTGCATTCGTAATAAGCTGGAAATAATTTGCAGGTTATTTTTGACGCGATGGTGAATTTCCTTCAGCAGAGTCTCTTTTTCCTCTAATGAATGCTGAAGTTGTTCCACTGTCTGCTTGCGTTCGCTAATATCGCTTACCCGTACCAGCCTATGAACTTTACCAGCAACACTAATTTGTTTGGAAGCTAAATGACCCCAGAAGAAATTGCCTTTGCGGGTAACGTATTCAATTTCTTGACTCCAAAAGCCTTTGATTTTAATTTCTTCTAGGATTTTCTCTATCTCTTGGGGAGTGAACTGATATCTTTGTAATGTGCTGCTGCGAATATGAATCAGTTCCTCTTTGCTAGATGCTTCAAACAACTCAACAGCACGGCGATTACAATCAACGACCTCAAGAGTGTCAGCATCTACCAGGAAAATGGCGTCCGCCGATTCATTAAAAATAGCTTCTCGCAAATCCCGATTTTGAATAAGCTCTAATTCAGCCTGTTTGCGTTCGCTAATATCTTGAGTAATTCCAATACCACCAATCACTTTTCCTTGGGTATCCCGTACCAAAGCTGTTGAAAGGCTAATATCAACTATCGATCCATCTTTCCTTTGGCGACAAGTTTCCACTTGGCTTAATCCTTCGTCAGATAGAGTCTGACGTTTAATTTCAAGAAAATTTTCCTGTTCTTTTAGGGGAATAATTGGTAAAGGCTTGCCAAGGACTTCCTGAGTATCCCAACCAAAGAGACGCTCGCACATCGGGTTCCAGAGGACAACGTTGCCGTTAGGATCAATTAAATCAATCGCTACTGGCGCAGATTGAATAATTGCTTGGAGCAAAGCGTTAGTTTCTTGGAGTTCAGCTTCTGTTTTTTTGCGCTCAGTAATATCCTCAGCAAGACCGACGACACGTTGAACTTCAAGAGCGTCATCTCGAACATAAAAACTTCTGGTACAAATCCAACGAATCTCTCCATCAGCTCGAATGATGCGATATTCGTGTTTGAAACCTTCAATGTTGATACTTCTGTTGACATCCTGCAAGACATTGTTTTTATCATCAGGATGGACAAGATCAAACCAAGATGCAGGGTTTTGATACAGACTGGAGCTGGAACAACCCCAAATCTCTTCGTAAGCTGGGCTGATATAAATTAGTTCGCTCAAGTCATGGTTATAAACAAAGAAAACTTCGCGGATATTTTCTGCTAGTTGACGGAACTTCTGTTCACTATGACGCAGTTCATCTTCTATCTGTTGACGTTGAGCAATCTCGTTGCGTAAATTAGCATTTGCCTGCTCTAAATCACTGGTACGCTGTATGACTCTTGCTTCCAACTCTTGATTGAGTTGACACAAATCTTCTTCTGCTTGCTTGCGTTCTGTAATATCTCGTCCTTCTAAAAGCAGCCAGACAACTTGCCCTGTATTATTAAGGATAGGCTTGAAAGAAAAATCAACAGTTCTCAAAACACATTGTCCGTTAGGTACTCTCGCCTCACAGTAAGTACAAGAACCAAGAGCTGCTTGGGCAATAGCTCTTCGCAATCCTCTGTGCGCTTCTGGGACAACCCGACAACAAAACAAGTTCCAGAAGAATTTGCCAATCGCAGCATCGTGTTTCTTGCTAAAAAACTCTAAACATGCCTGGTTAAGTTCTAAAACTTTGCCATCTGGAGCTAATAAGCCAATAAATTGAAAAGTCTGTTCAAAAATGGCACGGTATTTGCGTTCGCTTTCCTGTAATTGAACTGTGCGCTCTTGGACTTTAACTTCTAGCTGTGTATTGAGGTTTTGCAAGTTTTGGTAAAGTTCTGCCTGTTGAATTGCAATCCCCAGTTGCACAGAAAGTTGCTCTAGCAAATTTATTTCCCATGACTGCCATTCCCGTGCAGCAGAACACTGGTGAGCCACTAGTAAACCCCAAACAGATTGCTCTTCTTGGGGTTGAGTACTGCAAAAAATCGGGACAAACAAAATTGCCTTGACTTGAAACTGTTCTAGCATTTGAACATAGCAGTCAGACAATTTAGCTGCATATATATCATTAACCGCACCTGAGCGACGGTGATGAGCGCTTGCTCTGATATTTTGAAAGCAGGTATCCTCAAATCTGGTATTGAGGCAGGAGTTCCACCCAGGCAAAACAGATTCTGCAACAATTGTGCCGCTCATATCTCGAGGACACTGGTAGACAAGCACCCGATCCGTTTTGAGAAAGTCACGGATTTCATCGACTGCTGTATTGAGAACAATTTCTAGGCTCAAGGATTGACGAATGCGCAGAGCAATTGTTGCAATCAAACGTTGCTGCTCTTGCTGGTGTTCTAGCTGCCGCATCAAGCGTACCCGTTCCATAACCGTATGGCAGGAACGATTGAGAGCTTGACTTGTCAGTTTTCCCTTGACTAGATAATCCTGCGCACCGCTTTTCATCGCCTCAACGGCAAGGCTTTCATCTCCGTATCCTGTTAGCATGACTACTGGCAACAGGCTTCTACCAGTAGAAAGCTTTAATTCTTCAATAAATTCTAGCCCGGTTGCATCTGGTAGCATGAAATCGAGCAGGATGAGATCTGGCATCGAATGTTGGCAACTCTCAATCGCTTCTGCTGCGGATTCAAATTCTACAATCTGACAAGTGTATTGGCGATGATCTGTGGTGCTGCGCTCTAAGTAGCGACGATATGCTGTGCGGTCTTCTACACAGTCATCGATAATAAAAATTGTGCGTTGGCTCTCCTTCATTACTATATAGAATTGGGAAGAACAGCTGTTTTAAACCAGTAATCTAAAAAAATTCGGATAGTTTTTCTCAAAGCTTCCACACCAATCGGTTTGAGCATATAGCAATTGACACCATATTCGTAACAAGTTTTAATATCTTTCGGGCTAGAGGAAGTGGTAAATACTACAATAGGAATACTTTTGAGTGCCTCATCCTGCTTGATCTGCTCAATGACTTCTCGCCCATCAGTTCCAGGCAGATTTAGGTCTATTAAAATGATGGCTGGACGAGGAGACGTGGCTGGATCGGCGTACTCGCCTTGGCGGTAGAGATAGTCTAAGGCATCGTCGCCATTGCAGGTACGGTACACTGGGTTGAAAAAAGCAGCTTCCCACAGCATGCGGCTAAATGCTGCAAAATCCTCGTCGCTGTCTTCCACCAACAAGATGGCTTTGTTGATATTGTGGGTATTGAGAACTGACTGAAGTAATGAGTCTTGCATACCTGTTTAACGTGGTAAGGTGAAATAGAAAGTACTGCCCTGACCGTAAGTAGACTCGACCCAGATTTTACCATCGTGTCGTTCGATGATTTTCTTCACAATGGTCAAACCCGCACCCGTACCACCGCCGTACTTGCCAGGAGCATGCAGCCGCTTAAAAATCCGAAAGATGGTTTCCAAATGTTTTTTACGAATGCCAATACCATTATCGCGGACGGAAAATGTCCAAAAAGGACTATCATCCTGAGGTTGGTTTTGGGATTCTAAACATTCTATTTCTACCCATTTTTCATGGCTGTCATTATATTTGAAGCCATTACCAATTAAATTTGTTAAGACTTCCTCAAGTAAAACGCGATCGCCCCGAATTGTTGGCAAAGGTTTGGGAATCCGGATATTAATATTGGCATCGCCTAAACTCATACGAAAGACTTCAGCAGCATTCTTCAGCAAATCGTTAAAGTCTATCAGCTGCATATTTAATTCCTGTCGTCCCAAACGGGAAAAATGCAGCAAGGAATTAATGATATCCTCCATGCGTTTTGTCAAACGCACTAAAGTTTCTAACTTCGAGATTCCTTCTCCATCCAGAATATTGGCATAGTCTTCTAGCAAAAATGTTGAGTAGTTGTGAATGCCGCGTAATGGCTCTTTCAAATCATGAGAAGCAATGTAAGAAAAAGCATCTAACTCGTTATTGCTGCGTTGTAACTCCAAATTGATAGCAGCCAGTTCATCAGCTTTGCGAAGAACAATCCCAACAATTGCACTTCTTAGTTCCATTGCTCCATCTATTTCGTACTGCTCCCAAGGTGAAGATGTACCGGATACAGTTTCTTGCCACAACTTAAACGACTGACGCGGGAAGATTGTTAGACTACCATCGGGTTCTATTTTTGTGGGCTTTTGAGGATTTCCTGCCCAACTCACCTGTTGCAATCTTTCTGGACGGAACCACAATACATAATTGTTGCTAATTCTGGTGATAGAAAGGGCTAACAAACCACTTGCAACTTCTTTAAAGTTTACTGCTTGAGGATATTGCTGAGGTAAGGAATCGCTAACAAAAAGGTAGTTTTGAAATTTGTCTTTTAACCAGGCAATTAAGTCATGAATATCTGATTCTTTCAGTGTTTTACCAATCAGCATCAAATTACCATCAAGACATACTGCCGCACCTTCAGCGTTGACTAGTTTGAGCAAACTTGCTCTGTCTTGCACTAAGGCATCAGTTAAATCTTGCGAGCGGGCAACTGCATCTATAAATTTTGTTTGAATCGACTTTAACTGCAATTTGGAATCTAAATTTTCATTTTCTTCCTTAGAAACGAGTTCTAAAGACATCACCTTTCCTAAAAACTCACAGATTGTTCTGATTTCATAAGGAACAAATCGAGGAGTATGATGATGGCAAGCAATTAAGCCCCAGAGTTGATTGTTCTTTATAAGTGAAATTGACATGGAAGCTTGAGCACCCATGTTTTTCAGATATTCAATGTGAATCGGAGAAACGCTCCTTAAGACACTAAAAGTTAAATCGAGGGGAGGTGTGGGGGATGAGGGAGATGAGGAAATAATTGCTACAGGTTGATAGTTGACATCGGGAATCAAGCGCAGTGGGTTGAGAATATACAGATGTCTTGCTTGTTTGGGAATGTCGGTATCTGGGTAGTGTAAACCTAGGTAAGGCTCTAATTCCTCTAATTTATCTTCGGCAATCACCTCACCTGAACCAGTGGTATCGAACCGGTAAACCATGACTCGGTCGAACCCTGTGATTTTTCTGACTT
The DNA here is from genome assembly GCF_036697665.2 of Scytonema sp. PRP1. Lineage (NCBI taxonomy): Bacteria > Bacillati > Cyanobacteriota > Cyanophyceae > Nostocales > Scytonemataceae > Scytonema > Scytonema sp. PRP1. Next base: position 13,073 of record NZ_JBAHYJ020000132.1, read on the forward strand.
CTGTCACAATAATCGCACTTAATTCGCTCAAGTTTGAAACCTGTTGGAGTTTAGTAAGTGTGCCGCGTGTCAGAGTGTAAAAGTTGACAAAACTGCTGACTGTTTCAAGATCACAGGGTTCTAGTTCTAGTATGAGATAGTTCTGCGGCGAACGGTGAATAACGCCATTAAATTCAGTCGATTTCCCCTGAGCGCAAACCAAAAGTTTCAGGGGATTGAGATGTTCAAAATCTCCCTGAAGACAGCCAGCAATAGCAGTGAGATGATCTGGTTCAAGGAGAATAGATAAGTGCTGTCCTAATAAGTTTTCAGGTGGAATACCCAGTAAAGCTTGTGTATTATTGCTGATTTGAAGTATTGCCAAATCAGGTTGCGATAAAACCAAGAGAATACCGTGAGGTTGGATAGAGCCAGGAATGTGAATCGGCTCGCGATCGCAATTTGTCAAATTAACATTATGAGCAGTTATCACATCTTCTAAATTCATGGATACGCTTTGTGTAGAGAGCATGGGAATTTGGTTAAATGCACCTATAGCAATCCTATCGGATTTTTTTTAAAGGCTTTGATTGAATTAATCAATCCAAACCCCGAGGGTCCACAGTTGGATAAAAGAGAGTTTTACGAATGATTTAGGACTGTTATAATAACAATTATTTTTAAATATATTAAATAGAAAATTTTTACCTAGTTTAAACTTTTTTTATAGCTATTTTCTCAAAAAATTATCACTCTTAAGTTATAAATACTCCATTTTTTTGATTAATAATGAAGAAATTTTTCTTCATTATCATCTTAGTATTGTTATTTTTTACACCATGTAAACCATAGATATACCTGCGTTGACAACACTTGTTACTCATGAGTGTTGTAGTGATATTTTTAACGACTAGCAAATACATGTAGCGGTTCTCATCCGCATGAGGTACAGGTTGATCTGCCTGCGATGCTTTGTCCGTCTGCGGTTCCTTAATTCTTTAATGTATTGCACCCAATTGAAAACCGCTATAATATAACTTAAAAAAGTTGTAGCTATTTGTCAATAGTTAGTAGACCAAGTTTATTCATTATTAAAGACAACTAAGAAATTCACAATTAAAAATTCAAAATATTCTTTTTCCACAGCGATACAGTTGATAGGGAACACCAACGCGGTAGTGCTGCAAAGAATCTATGGTGCAAGTCATTTGCTGCGAAAGTGTGATCTGCTGTGGATAGTCTTTGCGTTTTCTACCTGGACCAACAACCCACAAATTAAGCTCAGTTGCAGTTGGCGTAGGAAGTTGCGAAAGTTTTTGCAAGACAGGAGCAAAGTCTGGTGACTGCTTGAAGAAAGCAATATTAGATGAGGGGGATGAGGGGGATGAGGAGATTAATTTGTCTTTCCCTACTTCCCGAAGTGGTTCGAGTGCTAAAGCGAAACTTAACCCTAACGCCACATCTTGGTAATCTCTGTATCCCACCACCATCATCAGGGGAAGTGAGGGTTCTTGATTCATATTTTGCGCGACTTGCTCAGGTTCAAAGGGTTTTTGGAACACTAAGTTGGAAATAACAAAAATACTACTGAGAATACCGACAAGGACAAGAATGAATATAGAAGAATGAAGATTGAAGATAGAACTTTTTCTTTTGTCTTTCTTGTTTCCCTGAGCAAAACTTGCACCGAGCAAGGCACAAAAGCTGGGATAATAAACAAAGTGATAACGGGGAATAGGAGTAATATCTTTGCCTAAAAAATAGGCAATAGCAAAAAATTCTAACAATACCCAAATCGAGAAACTTAAGAGAGTAAGTGTCGCTAAATGCGTTGATTGTGCATACCATAGCTGTCTTAACCCTTTGAAAGCTTGCCAACCCACCCATACACCAAACAACAGCATTAACAACCCAGATATGACTGCAATTGCCAAAGGCTGATTTTCTACAGGAAGAGAAATCAGCATCAGCAGCCAACTAATGAGAGTTTGATAGAGTGGAGAAATGTTTTGCGGAGGGTCCAGCCAAGCGGTTTCAGAACGGTTAAAGTTATTAAATACAACTGGTAACCAGGGCAGGAAGCTAATTGCAACAACACTTACACATACAATCAGTGCTAGCCAAATATGGCGTTTGTTAATGATATTTGCCCTGCGCCAACATATCAGCACCAGTAACGTACCAATTTGGGCAATGAAGGCAAGAATGCAAAAATAATGAACATAAAGACTGATACTGTTAATGATTGCCCATCCCAGCAAAACCCAAAGTCTAACTTTCTGTCGCTTTTCGATATCCTTGACAACTTGCACCAGCCCCAGTAAAGAGAAAGTGATCAGGAGCATGGGTAATGTGTAGTGTCGTGCTTCTTGTGAAAGGTAAACAGCTAGGGGAGAAACAGCCATAAAAGCTGCTGCGATTATCCCGGCAGAGCGAGAGAAGGCAATACGATTAACATAGTAAATTGCTACAATTGCACCGACACCAAACAACGCTGCAGGCGATCGCAATTTTACAACCCACTCACTTCCCAAAGGACTCAACCACCTCAACCAACTGTACATCCCACAAAAAAATAGCGGCGGATGAGTAGACTGGGTTGCAAGGTTTTTGGCAATTTGAGAACAACTCACTCCTGGTTGGATAGTAAAAATCTCTGGTACACGTTCCAGGGGTAACACAACATCCAAAGGCAAATCATTGTAGGTTTTACCCAAGCTGAAAATGGCAGTAATCACCTCATCCATCCACAGAGGTTTGAGATCCAAATTCCAAAAACGCAAGATTGCACCCAAGGCGATCGCCCCAGCCAAAGCGAGATAATGTAGATAGAGTTTGCGATTTGCCATTCCTTTCAATGGTTCGTCGTTAGTGGTTACTAGAACAACTAACAATTCCTAGTCCAAAATTGCAACCGCAGCCTGTAGCGGATAATTTTCAGATATTTATCAGCGTCCAGGGTACGGTTCAAAATTTAAAATTTTATTACATAAGACGCTAATTGTACAAATCAGTGCCTCAAGAATCTCAATCAATAGAAGTATCTTCATCGCCTGTGTCTTCAGTCCGAGAGATAGGTATAGCAAACATCCGTCATACCCTCCGTCTCGGACAGCAGCACATGGTTGACTGGCAGTCTGGTTCACTCGCTGTTTCGGCGGTTCCTGGTGCTGGTAAATCCACAGGAATGGCAGCAGCAGCGGCTATTGCGATCGCCCGTCAGTATGATCAATCTTCTGCATTACGCCGCAATAGCCGTCGTCAACTCATTGTTGTTACCTTTACTCGCTCAGCTGTTGCCAATATTAAAGTTAAAATCCGCGAATACTTAAAAAAATTATCTTTACCCCAGACTGGCTTTACTGTACACACGCTACATGGTCTTGCCTTGAATATAGCCAACCGCTATCCGGATTTGTCAGGCTTACAGTTAGAAAATGTCACATTAATTACCCCCAACCAAAGCCACCGGTTCATCCGAACTGGTGTAGAGCAATGGATTAACAGCCATCCAGGGCGTTATTCTCGGTTATTAGAAGGTATTCAATTTGACGGAGAAGAAACAGAAAGACTGCGGCGTCAGTCAGTGTTACGGACAGAAGTCTTGCCAGAACTGGCGACGACTGTAATTCATGAAGCAAAAAGTTCTGGTTTATTCCCCCAAGATTTGCGTGAGTTCAGCCAACAAACCACAGACGAATATCAAATCTTAAGCATCGCGGCTGGGTTGTACGAGCAATATCAAAGTTTAATGCGATCGCGTGACTTCATTGACTACGATGACATGATTTTAGCCGCCCTGCGCGTTTTGGAGAACGAAAACGCCCGGAGAATCGAGCAAAACCAAGTTTTCGCCGTTTTTGAAGACGAAGCACAAGATTCTAGCCCACTGCAAACGCGACTGTTAACAATTCTCGCCGCTGATGCCCACAACCCCAACCAACCGCCAAATATGATTCGCGTTGGTGATCCCAACCAAGCGATTAACTCCACCTTCACCCCAGCCGATCCAATTTATTTTCGGCAATTCTGCAAAGAGTGTGACGCGCAAGGGCGACTGGTGACAATGGATCAAGCCGGTCGTAGTACCAAAATTATTATCGACGCCGCCAACTTTGTCTTGGAATGGGTGAATAGTCTTTATGTGAAAACAGGACAACAAGGACAAGGGGGAATTTCTACCTCTCCCTCATCCCCCTCATCTCCTCACCTCCCCATCTCCCCATCACCCTTTCGTTTCCAAAGAATTCGCCCTGTTGAATTGAATCACCGTCAAGATGATGTCAATCCGCAAGCTGTGGGACGGGGACTGGAACTATATACGCCTCGTGATATTCATCACACAGTCGAGTTATTGTCCGAGAGGGTTGTAGAGTTATTTTCCCAGGATGCAGACAAAATCAGTGCAGCTATTTTGGTGCGGGAGAACCGTCAAGGACGGTGGTTGGCAGAAGCGCTGAGTTCAGTGTGTAAAAACCATGAAATTCCAATTTATGATGTCGGAGAACGCGATCGCCATTCTCATGTCCCGGAAGAGATTTTGGCAGTTCTGCAATTTTGCGATCGCCCTCATTCCCCCGACTACCTCAAACGGGCATTACAAGTTCTTGTACAGCGGCGATTGATTGAAACGCAAGACCTCAACGCCCTCGCCACTTTGCCCGAAGAATTTTTGTATCCAGGTCCTTTGGCTGCACCTCAGCCACAGCCAGTGCAAAAAGCTGCCCATCTGTGTCGGAGTTTACTTCGCGCCCGTTTAGAACTGCCCCTGTACCAGTTAATTTCATTCATCGCCCTAACACTCAATTACGAGCAAGCAGAACTAGCAACAGCCGACAAATTAGCAGAACGAGTCAATCAGCAAATAGCTGGCAATACTTCAATGGGGGCGATGCTGAATGTATTAACTGAAATCGTCAGTTCCGAACGGTTTGAACCCGTGGAAACAGAAGACTTAGAAGCACGATACACCCGTCCCGGTCAACTCACAATTATTACCATGCATAAAGCAAAAGGGCTGGATTGGGACTATGTTTTTATACCCTTTGTGCATGAAAACTTAATTCCTGGCAGATTTTGGGTTCCTCCCCAAAGCCAGTTTTTAGGTGACTTTACTTTATCAGAAGTTGCCCGCGCCCAAATTCGCGCTGCTCTCCACGCGAAATCTACCTTACCCAGCGTCACTGCTGCTTGGGAACAGGCAAAACACCTAAAAACAGCCGAAGAGTATCGCTTACTCTACGTTGCCATGACAAGGGCAAAGCGGCTGCTATGGATGTCTGCGGCTTCTAAAGCTCCATTTACCTGGAGTAAACCAGAGAATTTACAAGAGCAAACCCCTTGTCCGGTATTTCCTGCACTCAAACGCCAGTTTCCCCAATGCGTAGTTTCTCTAGCAACAATTCCCGGAGGAGACACAAACAAAAGCGGCACATAATCAGAAACTTTCGGACTTGAGTTTGTAGTCTCTAGGAGTAGAGCAAAATCAAAACGTGCAAAACCCAAGCTAAGGGCATAGCTCCTAGTGGCAATTTAACTTATTCAATTTTAAGGGTGTTCTATGAAAGACATAAACAAACTATATCCTGCACTTAACAAAACACTCAAGTCCTCTAAAGGTGCTTTGTTGACTCTAGCATTGACAATGCTATCAAGCGTACTAGGACTTGCTGGGAACAATACTGCTGCTTTTGCTAGCGATGAACAGATACAGAGCAGCCACAGCACCATTGAAATATCCCAAAACACAGACCAGTTTTCCAGCTACAGCCGCATTCAAATATCTCAAAACACAAACCAGCTCTCAAACGAACTGCCAAGACGGATAGCAAATGCAATTTTACGTGATGCTTCCAAGCGTTCTGGCGTAGCAATCCGTGAGTTGGAAATTGCCCAAGTCACTCCAAAAACCTTTGGAAATCCTTGCGAATTCAAATTTGGAGAAGTTTGCACCAGGGAATACAAGCCGATTAAAGGTTGGGAAGCCGTTGTTGAGGTGGGAGACGATTCTTGGACTTACCATGTCAACAAATCCGGCTCACAAATCCTTCTAGATCCCAAAATCAGCAGCACGAAAGGTTAACCTTTACTCAGGTTAATTTTCCCCAGATTGATCATGTCTGGCTTTTTCCATGACTGTTTAGATATCGTTCTTATTACCAACTTATAAAGTCTGGCTCGTATTAAGATGCGAGCGCGTCTTAATACCTAGCTAGTTTAGCCATCGGACTAGCTATACAGCAACAGGCGACTTTCCCTCATCAAATTTAGCCACTTCCTGCTCATCAGCTTTGGATTCTTACTTTATAATTATAGATTGTGTCGAATTAAAGCAGCCCCATGCCTAAACTCAAAACGCGTAAAGCAGCGTCAAAGAGATTCCGTGCCACCGGCACCGGGAAAATCGTACGTCGCAAAGCTTTCAAAAACCACCTGCTACAGCACAAATCTTCCAATAAGAAACGTAACCTGTCGAAAATGGCAGTAGTCAACGAGCGTGATGAAGAAAACGTGCGCCTCATGCTCCCCTATTTGTAATTTGTTAAGGAACTAAAACGATATGACACGGGTAAAACGCGGTAATGTTGCTCGCAAACGCCGCAAAAAAATTCTCAAACTTGCGAAAGGTTTTCGCGGTTCCCACTCAACTCTGTTTAGAACCGCTAATCAGAGAGTGATGAAGGCGTTGCGGAACGCCTATCGCGATCGCAAAAAACGCAAACGCGATTTCCGCCGCCTGTGGATCACCCGCATCAACGCTGCTGCACGCCTACATGGCTTGAGTTACAGCCAGTTGATCGGAAATCTCAAAAAAGCCGATGTGCAACTCAACCGCAAAATATTGGCACAATTGGCAGTCCTTGATCCCGCAAGCTTCGCTAAAGTTGCTGAATTAGCAAGCCAAGCAAAAGGATAAAGGTGGCAACGGATGGATAACGGATGTAACAGATGGAAAGCAGCTTATCGGTTACATCTGCTGATATCCGCTGCCATTTTTTTGCTTTTGAGTTTTTCCTGTGTGATAGCAGATACACAATTATCAGCATCTGCCGCAGAAATGCCCGAAATTCAGCGGCGGGGCTATTTAAATGTTGCCGTCAAAGATAACTTGCGTCCGCTAGGATTTAGAGATGCAAGCGGCAATTTGCAAGGCTTGGAAATCGACTTAGCAAAGGCATTGGCAGTTGACTTAGTAGGCAAACCAAATGCTGTGAAATTGCAACCTGTGGCAAATCGCGATCGCCTATCTGCAGTTTTAGATAATAAAGTGGATATGGCGATCGCCAGAGTCACAGCAACCTCCTCACGCTCTCGCTTGGTAAGTTTCAGTGTTCCTTACTACTTTGATGGTGCTGTTTTAGTCACAAAAGATACCTCGTTGCAACGGCTGAGCGATTTAGCAAAACGGAAAATTGGCGTCCTCAAAAATTCCAGCACCATTGCCAACGTGCGCTATTATTTACCAAATGCCGAGTTAGTCGGAGTCAATTCTTATCAAGAAGCTTTTGCGCTCTTAGAAAACAATGCAGCAAATGCTTTTGCCGCAGATGCTAGCGTTCTTAGCGGTTGGGTGCAACAATATCCCCAGTATCGCCTACTGCCAACCAAGCTATCAACCGAACCATTATCTGTGGTCATGCCCAAGGGATTACAGTACGATGAATTACGAAGGCGGGTAAACGAAGCCATTGCCCGTTATATTCATTCTGGTTGGCTCCAGCAACGCGCTACATATTGGGGATTACCCCTTCGATAATTTTTCGTTTGATAACCGCACTTACCAATCCCTAATCCCCAATTCCCAGCCCCCTTTACTAAGAAATTAATTTTTTATAAATCATAATTTTCAGTTTTCCATGTAAGTTCATAATAGAAAAAGAAGAAAGTTTAAATAAAGACAATGGATAACAACCTAGCGATTATTTATCTGTCAATTTTTGTGGGTCTGCTCTTAATTGCAAGTGTCAGCGTTTTTCGCCAGGTATTGAAAAGTCGTAAGCTGGAAAGCACCATGTCACGCTTACGAAAGAAGCTGACTAAAGAAAAAGGGACATCTCAAGAATATTACGAGTTAGCCAGTATTTATTCCGAGAAAAAACTATTTTCCCAGGCAATAACTACCTTTCAAAAAGCAATCAAAGCTGCCGAAGAAGAAGGAGAAGAAAATCTAGCCTATATCTATAATGGACTGGGCTACGCCTACTTCGGACAAGAACAGTATGACTTAGCGATTCGTAATTATAAAGAAGCCCTCAAATCTAAACCCGACTACGTGACAGCGCTGAACAATCTTGGTCATGCATACGAGCGGAAAAAATTAAATGCTCAAGCCCTGGAAGCTTATGAAGAAGCACTGAAACTTCAGCCAACTAACACCACAGCAAAACGCCGTTCTGACTCTTTGCGACGCTTAGTTTCAGCATAATTTTCGAGTATTTCTGGTTCTCGCGTGCTTGGTCATTTTAGAGAAGCTTTGCCTCTTTAAAATGACCAGAGGCGCTTAACTTGAAAGGCGATCGCTTCTTCGGCATTCAATCACAAAAGATTTCATTTCGCTTATCGGCTCTAATGAGTTAGTTAGATCGTAGCGTCTACGGAGATTTTAGCATAGATGACAAGTCAATTATATAAGCGTGTCGCATATAATACTTAAAGATATACCGAAAAATTCCATAGAATTTTCTTGGAAAAGGTGGTTATACGGAAAATACCTGTATAATTTTAAAGATATATTTTGTAAAGAAATTCTCCGTGTATATAGTGCATCGCCATATTTAGCAAAACTGCTCAAATTAACCACCAACAGGAAAGTAAGTAATGTTAGACACAATTGCAAAGGCTCCAGTTCAAGCTGTTTGGGGCTGGCTTTGTAGCTCTCTAACGGGAATAGCAAATGCACCAGGGCTGATAACCATGGGTCTGCAGGCAATCATGTCTGTGCTTGCAGCTGGCTTGGTTGCCGTAGCCGCAAGTTGGTTCATTGCTGTTAAGGCGACCGAGGTAACGGTGACAATCACTGCTACAGCCATCAAGGTAACTGCGTCCACTGTATCTGGTTCATCCTCTTGATTGAAACTCTGGTAAAGAGTCGTCAGATTAAGAATCAGCACGGAAAAAGGAATGTTGAGGGTAGGTAAAACCTACCCTTTTCATTTTTAGACCTCTTCAGGCTAAACTCTTCTTGTTGATTTGGAAGCCTTTTGACTTTGGCGTACCGAATAGAATACTCACCTGAATCGGAGGCACATTTGCGATACTTAAGTGCTCGACAGCAAGTGATCGTCTTGGATACTGTTGACGAGCAACTGATGTATCAGCCCACAGTTGAGACAAAAAATCGGAAACCTATGCGCCCTAATCCTCTTGCTCCATGGGAACTACGGATTGGTGATTTGCGAGTTTACTATGATGTAGAAGATGAGCCGGAACCAGTTGTGTATATCAACGCAGTTGGGGTCAAAGAGCGCAATCAAGTCCGCATCGCAGGAGAGGTTTATGACTTATGAAGATCGTTGAGCTTGCAGAGGCGACCGAAACACTAGCTGAATATACCTCCGGTCTTGCTGAGGAACCAGTTATCATCACCAGCAACGGTCAGCCGATCGCAGCATTAGTCACGCTCGAAAATGTTGACATCGAGACAATATCGCTGAGTACCAATCCGAAATTCATTGAACTCATTGAGCAATCGCGGGCACGGCGACGCTCTGAGGGTGGAATCTCCAGCACAGAAATGCGGCGTAGGCTAGGGTTGAGTGACGTCTAACAATCGCGTTGGAGCCAACCGTCGAGAGGCTATCTGTGAATGCCAAAGCTTGTCTGCGACGGCTCAATGTCATTACCTCATAGTTTCGATGAGACAGTATCATGGCTCACGGGTAACGTGTCCCTATGCCCTGTGAGCACGCACTCGCGGAGGCGCTGCGGCACGCACTCGCGTAAACAATATCAACACCACAAAGCCACTAATTATTAAGAACTTTGCCTAAAAATTAAGATTCATATCACTTTGACAACAGAGATGTTGTTTAAGTCGAAAGCCGAATCATAATCAGCAAGGAGGTTTGGGCGATTGCGCAAAGCGTAGTGCAATCATGCGATCGCACCTCTATTTGAACTTTCTTAACCCTCGCTTCTTCCAAGCTGCAAGTTCTGAGACAATCAGAAACGATTTAAAAAACAAGCACTCATTAATCCACCTCTCATCGGATACATTTTGTTTCACAAAAAGGGAGAACACAAACATGAAATTGGCTTACTGGATGTATGCAGGTCCCGCCCATATTGGCACTTTGCGAATCGCCAGTTCCTTTAAAAATGTTCATGCCATTATGCACGCGCCCTTGGGTGATGACTACTTCAACGTCATGCGCTCTATGCTAGAGCGGGAGAGGAACTTCACCCCCGTGACAACCAGTGTCGTTGACCGCAACGTTTTGGCACGCGGCTCCCAAGAGAAGGTGGTAGACAACATCACCCGCAAAGACGCCGAGGAACGCCCAGACCTGATTGTGTTAACTCCCACCTGCACCTCCAGCATTCTCCAAGAAGACCTGCACAACTTTGTGGAGCGGGCGCAGCTGGAAGCGAAAGGAGACGTGATGCTAGCGGACGTGAATCACTACCGTTTCAATGAACTGCAAGCTGCCGATCGCACTCTGCAACAAATCGTCCAATACTACATCGAGAAAGCCCGCAAGAAGGGCGAACTGCCCGAAGGTAAAACCGAAAAGCCCTCCGTTAACATTATTGGTAGTTCCACCCTTGGTTTCCACAACCAGCACGACTGCACCGAACTGAAGCGGCTGATGGCTGATTTGGGCATTGAGGTGAATACCGTAATTCCTGAAGGTGCTTCGGTTCACCAGTTGAAGAAGATGCCCAGAGCCTGGTTTAACTTGGTGCCTTACCGTGAACTCGGTTTAATGGCAGCTCGTTACCTGGAAGAACAATTTGGAACCCCCTACGTAGACATCACCCCGATGGGTGTTGTGGAAACTGCTCGTTGCATCCGCAAAATTCAGCAGGTGATTAACGGTCAAGGTGCAGATGCTGATTGCGGACTACATCAATGAGCAAACCCTGTATGTATCCCAGGCTGCTTGGTTCTCCCGTTCCATTGACTGTCGAAACTTGACCGGCAAAAAGCTGTGGTGTTTGGTCGACACTCATGCTGCTGCTATGACCAAGATTCTGGCACGGGAAATGGGGATTCACGTTGTTTCGGCTGGCACCTACTGCGAAATACGATGCAGACTGGTTCGCGAACAGGTCAGCGAGTACTGCGATGAAGTGCTAATCACCGAAGATCATCGTGCGGATGGGGGATGCGATCGCCGCGTTGAACCTTCTGCTATCTTCGGTACCCAAATGGAACGCCACGTTGGTAAGCGCCTGGATATCCCCTGCGGTGTGATTGCTGCACCAAACGGCATCCAGAACTTCACCATTGGTTACAAGCCATTTATGGGTTACGAAGGGACAAATGGAATTGCAGATACGGTTTACAATTTCTTCAGCCCCTAGATGGAAGACCACCTCTTGGAAATCTTCGGCGGCCACGATACCAGGAATCATTACCAAGGGCATTTCTGCTGATTCTGATTTGGCGTGGGCGAAGGATGCTCAAGCAGAATTGAACAAGATCCTGGCTTTGTGCGCGGTAAAGTCAAGCGCAAAAGAAATTTGCTCGTGAGCGGAATGTGAGTGTCATCACGGTGGAAGTGATGTACGCTGCTAAGGATTCTTGGGCGCGTAGTTTATGTGTAGGGAGTTGTTCTCACAAATTTCTCCCAGCACAAGCAAGAACTGTTCGAGTGTTAAAGGTGAAAACTTTTGTAAAAGTCAAAATTGGAGAAATTTAAACCACAGATGGACAATAATATTTATTGTCCATCTGTGGTTCTAAATATCCTTAAATTATAACTTTTGCAAGATGTCTATTGGAAAGGAACACTTCGGGGGCTAGAAGCTGTTAATTAATTCCTCTTCATACTTAGTCATGTCTGATCATTTTTCTGAGTATTTTCTGCAATGAGTTGATTAATGTACTGCCGTAACCGTTCCTGCCAATTGGGAACAGACTTAAGCTTCTCTCTTACTCCCGGCAACACTTTTATTTGTACCGGGACTTTATCGTATGGCACTTGATTATCTGGTTTAAACTTTATTCTCGGCATACTCCTTGTTGTATATCTAGTATACTAGATATGATAACCATTAGACAACTACCGTGTTATTGGGTTTCAAAACAGAATTAAAACTAAATAACCAACAGCGCACAGCAGTCCGGAAGCATTGTGGTGTAGCCCGTCATGCCTGGAACTGGGGACTCGCGTTAACAAAACAGATATTGGATCACAACAATGCCTTACCCGATTCTAAGATTAAGTTTCCTAGTGCTATTGACCTACACAAATGGCTCGTAGCACTAGTGAAATCTGAAAATGAATGGTACTACGAGTGCAGTAAGTCTACACCACAACAAGCATTAATGGCTCTGCGGGAATCTTGGAAACGTTGCTTTAACAAAACTGCTGGCGTTCCCAAATTCAAGAAGAAAGGCAAGCGTGACTCTTTCACGCTGGAGGGAACAGTCAAAATCTTAGGCAGTAACAAAATTCAAGTACCATGTATTGGTGTTCTCAAAACTTATGAACGACTACCGCAGGTACTAACCAAATCAGTTACAATCAGCCGACAAGCTGATAGATGGTTTATCAGTTTTAGATTTGATGTAGAAGCTCAAAAATCCAAATACACAGACGTTGTAGGCGTTGATCTTGGTGTTAAAACCCTGGCTACACTCTCAACAGGTGAAGTCATTCCGGGTGCTAAATCCTACAAAAGATACGAGGCAAAGTTATCAAGAATGCAGTGGTTGAACCGCCATAAAGTCATCGGTTCAAACAACTGGAGAAAAGCGAGTGTGGAGATTGCCAGATTGCATAGAAAGATAGCTAACATCCGAAAAGATACGTTGCACCAAACTACTACACTGCTTGCTAAGAACCACGGCACGATAGTGATAGAAGACCTCAATGTGTCTGGCATGATGGCTAATCAACGCTTGTCTAAGGCAATCGCTGATATGAGTTTTTTCGAGTTCCGTAGACAGTTGACCTACAAGTGCAAACTGTATGGCTCAAACTTAGTTGTGGTTGACCGTTGGTTTCCTAGTTCCAAGACCTGTTCTAACTGTGGAACCAAAAAAGAAACACTGACTTTAGATGAGCGAGTATTTCATTGTAACAGGTGCGGATTTGTCATCGACAGAGACTTGAACGCTGCAATTAATTTGAGTAAAGCTGTTAGTTAGACAGTGTTAGCCTGTGGACTGGCTGAAGCCGACTTCTCCAGGTTGAAGCAGGAATTAAACGAACCTCAAAGTGATAAGCAATGGATATTGTTGAGTAGCTTTGAGTAGGCTTTATATAACGGTAGAAGGATGATGAACTCACACGAACGTGACTCGAGGGTACAGCCACAAGAACAATCGATGCATTCTTTCACCGATCCGAGAGATTGGTCGTGGTCGTTTTGGCCTGCTGTACCACTTTACCCCTACAACAAGCGGCGGACAGTTCGCAGGGAAATAGTTAAGGACACTATCTGGACATTCGATCAGCTTCAAGGCATCCTCTACACCATCGTGCCAATTCGTATGACCGTGGTAAAGCTCGTTGCAGGCGGTCTCCTCGTCTATGCACCCGTTGCTGCGACGACCGAGTGTATCCGCCTGGTTAACGAGTTGGTGGCAAAGCATGGTGAGGTTAAGTACATTATCCTGCCAACCAGTTCTGGACTGGAGCATAAGGTCTTCGTTGGTCCTTTCGCCAGACGGTTTCCACAAGCGCAGGTTTTTGTTGCTCCGCACCAGTGGAGCTTCCCATTCAACCTACCGCTGAGTTGGCTTGGCTTTCCTCAAAAACGGACTCAGGTGCTTCCAGAGGACAGCAGACAAGCTCCTTTTGCTGATGAGTTTGACTACGCGGTGCTGGACATCAACTTGGGACGGGGTTCTTTTGCAGAAGTAGCAGTCTTGCATAAGCGATCGCGCACTTTACTTGTGACTGATTCTGTGCTAAGTGTGCCAGAAGAACCACCCGCGATCATCCAATTAGATCCGTACCCCTTGCTGTTTCATGCCAGGGAGAATGCCGTGGAAGTCATCGAGGACAACGAGGCAAACCGTCGCAAGGGATGGCAACGCATCTGTTTGTTTGCGATTTACTTGCGTCCAAGTGTGTTGGAGACAGCTGGAGTGGGGCAGACGTTACGCGATGCTCTCAAAGCACCGAATAAGTCTCCAAAAGCATACTTTGGTTTATTTCCGTTTCGATGGAAAGAAAATTGGCACCAGTCATTTGATGCCCTACGAGGAAATGGGCGTCCATTTGTGGCACCGATTCTGCAAACCCTTATTCTTCCCCAGGCACCAACACAAGTGCTCAACTGGGCTGATAAGGTTGCAACTTGGGATTTTGGGCGGATTATTTCCTGTCACTTTGACTCGCCAATTCCGACGAGTCCACATGAATTCCGGCAAGCATTTGCTTTCCTTGAGAAGAACTCGGGAACTGAGAATCTATCTAGAAGCTTAAACCAGCCCCTGCTTGAGGAAGATTTAAGATTCATCAGGGAACTTGAGGCAAATCTGATCCAGCGGGGTATCGCGACACCACCTAGAGAGAAGCTTTGAGGTGTCCGGGCGAAAATAGGTTCTTCAAGGGCAGATACCATCACATTATTTCAATATCTATCTAAAGATATATTTTTCTTATTTTTATCTGATGAGATTATAATCTCAAGTTTGCCATATTTCGTCAGTTTTCAGTTAACCTAACAATACCGATTGAAAAGTGACTCACTATAAAATTTTCAACCATGACATCATGGTCTGCACCCATGAGTCTGTGATAGGTAATCATCTTTATTCTGGTAGGGTGCTAGGTTTGACTGACCCAGAGGATATTATTCAGTTGCACCCAGATTTAAAATCACAATGGAATATTATTACCGAACACTATGGACGGATAGGTTTAAGCCATAGCAAAAATGTCATCTGGGATGTCTCGCTGAGAGTCTTGGAAGACTATCCTAACCATAACGTTTCCCTTTTTTCTTCGGCAATACTGCAAGCAAAGCCGATTGTGATGAAGATTGGTTTTCCCAGCTAGATTCCGACTGGTTGAACGCGGTTAAGTTTATGAACTGCAAGAACAACTTTATAAAGCTTGCACAAGAGCTGGGAGTTAGCGTTCCTCTAACGTTTTGTTTTCAAAACAAGGCTGCTATCAAAGATTTATCTGAGTTTCCCTATCCGTGTTATTTCAAGCCTACCATTTCCGTTGATGGTGCCGGGATTAGCCGATGTGAAAACCAACAAGAGCTTTCCAAAATTCTGAAAACGTTTCCCGATGAAATACCTTTGCAAATCCAGGAGGAAGTCACAGCTTCCTCCTTTTTAAATTTGCAATACTGTGTTGAAGCTTCAAAGCTTCAACGTCTCGCCGTAACTTCTCAAATACTTGATGGCTACGCCCATATAGGCAATCGCTATCCCAGTACGCATCAACCTTGGGAAACTGTTGAACCAATAGCCGAATGGATGGCGCAACGTGGAATGAAAGAGGTCTTTGCTTTTGATGTTGCTGTCGTGGAAGATGCAACACAAACGCGTTATCTGGCGATCGAGTGCAATCCACGCTTTAATGGCGCATCATATCCCACAGGTATTGCTAAGAAGCTTAATATGCTCAGCTGGACCTGCGAAACCTTCAAGACGCGATATTGCTCACTCGAAAACCTTGATTTGAGTGAAATTGAGTTTAATCCTGAAAGCAATACGGGTGTTGTGCTGGTCAACTGGGGGACTATTCTGGTTGGAAAAATTAGTATCTTGCTTGCTGGAACTGTCCAAAAGCAGAATGAACTGAGAGCCTATTTGAAACAGCGATTTTGAGCAGGCGAGATACTCCCTGTACTGCTTATAGGATAGGGCGGGTAGTGAGAGCGATCGCCCAAGGGGCAGTGCGCTCCGCGCAATCGCTACTGGTATTTATCTGGGCTTGATATTAGATGTTGCTTCGATTGAGAAACAATACGAGTCTCTTGCCATGCTGATTTTAATAAAAATTTAAGCTTTTTTGGAGCAAAAGCCATTATTGTCTTTAGGGACTCTAATCACATCAAATACAGGGGCAGTGATGATAACTCGTAAAACTTTCACGGTGTTGACAATTTGTGCTTTGTCAGCGCTCACCATTGCGGATGCCCTTTTCCCACGTTTCGCAGAGGCTCAACTCGTGACGGATGCAAGTCATAACCAAACCGATTGTCCTAAATCAATCGTCGGTACATACTCTGTGAGAACCTTTCTTAATGGCGATTTTGTAGGACGTAGGGTGATAACGCTAACCCAAGACGGCAACTTTTTTGCCATTGACTCGAACCAAGGCGGTAATCAGGGCGTACCCAGCGCCGCTCAGTCCTTCCCCAACAATCGTTTCACCAGTGGACAAGGCGTTTGGAAGTGTACTGAAAAGGGAGAAATTACCGCCACGGCACTCAACTTCAATTTTCCTTCTCCGGAAAGCGCACAGCCCGTCACGACTGGTCGAGCCGATTATCGTGCGACGTTTAATCCAAAGACTCAGACATTGCAAGGGACATTTGAAATTCGTACCTTCGACCTAAGCCAAAATCCCCTAGACGATAATGTTCCGGTGGGCGAGGGTGAGCCGTTCAGGTTCACTTTCACTGGGGAACGCCTCACTATCCGCAAGTAGCAACTAGCAGCACCCCATCAACTACATCACTTTCTGCTGACAAGTGGTGAAATTCTTTATCTGAGATCATATAAACAACAGTGTAACTCTTGCTTTATGCCACCAAACTCCCTGAACCTCAAACCTTGAAAAACCATCGTCGCTGATACATTCCATAAGCAACTGCTACCAACACTAATACAGTGACTATGGCGAACAATAAAGAACCATTCACCGCACCAGCCCAAGATGCAAACAGATTTTGGTAAATCCAATTGTAGGTGCTGGGAGCATTCTCCCCAGATCCAACTTTGGTTCTCACCAAGATTTTAATCAGCAGTGCAGAAGCAACGAAAAGGGAGATAGCATTTAATCCCATCACTTCAAAGGGTTTACTCCAGCGCCGCACCCGTCGCACTTCAATAAGTTCGTAACAAGCTGCAAGTAACAATAATGCCCAACCACTAACGAAAACTACATAAGAACTCGTCCACAGCTTTTTGTTGATCGGGAACGCCCAGCCCCATGCCCAACCAATAATTAAGCAACCAATACCAAATAATACTAAACCTATGCTTGTACGAGATTTGACTGGCTGAGCGCGTATCCATTGTCCGGCAAAATACCCAGCTAGCACACTAACAATAGCGGGAATCGTGCTAAAAAGTCCCTCTGGATCTCCCAAATTATTGAACCCATCACCCTTATAAAGATGTGCTTGAGGAATGATCAAGCGGTCTACATAAGCACCTAAATTCCCCTCCCGCGTCAGCACTCCAGCACCATAACCGGGAACTGGCACATACATCATTGCTAACCAGTAACCGATGAGTAACATTCCCGCCAGTATCCATTGTCCTTTACGCGGAAGGTTGAGAACTGCAACAGAAGCAAGTAAGTATGTCAGGCTGATGCGTTGCAACACTCCCATAAAGCGGATAGTACTCAAATCAAAAGTCCAAGGACCTTTATTCCAAAAGCCATTGAGTAATAACCCCAAAGCAAATAAAATCGCGGCGCGGCGCAAGATACGCCAGTAAACAGGTGCTGTGGGTTTGTTGTCGTCGGTGTACTTTGACAGTGAGAAAGTCATCGCCACACCGATAATAAACAAAAAGAAAGGAAAAACTAAATCAGTTGGTGTGCAGCCGTGCCATTGTGCATGGAGTAGTGGAGGGTAGACATTAGGTTCAGCGATACTCGCCATGTTGACAAGAATCATCGCAGCAATAGTCATGCCGCGAAAAACATCAAGTGAAGTGAGACGACCCATAAGCGGAATTTTGGAGGAAATACTCTAAAGTACTCCACCCTATGCAGGTCATCAAGATAAATTTGTAAAGCAACACACAAGTTAAAATTTTGTTAAGACCAATATTGCATCACGCACTCCACCCACCTGCGATTTTTTTGAATTTAAATTTGGAATTTTAAATCTATGCCAGTCAAAGTAGGAGACACAGCCCCCGATTTCACTTTACCCTCCCAGAACGGTACACCAGTAAGCCTTAATAATTTTCGCGGCAAACCAGTCATCCTGTACTTTTACCCTAAAGATGACACACCAGGATGTACGGCTCAATCGTGTGCCTTTCGCGACCAATATGAGGTATTCCAAACAGCAGGCGCAGAAGTCATCGGTGTGAGTGGCGACTCACCCGAATCTCACCAAAAGTTTGCTGCCAAGTACCAGTTGCCTTTTACGCTTTTAAGCGACAAAGGCGACCAAGTGCGGAAGCAATACGGTGCAACCGCAGCTTTTGGTTTAATCCCTGGTCGTGTGACTTATGTCATTGACCCACAAGGGACTGTGCGATATGTCTTCGACTCAATGTTTAACTTTAAAGGTCACGTTGAGGAAGCACTCAAAACGTTGCAACAACTGCAAACAGTCTAAGTACAGCTAGTCAGAAATTCGTAGCGTTTTAGTTTGTAGTAAGCGCTTTAGCGTTCGCCGTTAGGCGTGTTGCAGGCAAGACAGCGCTTACTACGAACTTTTCGTTCTCAAAATTGATAGACTACTACATCCTATTCTGGAAAGACTTCTCCGGCATAGGAACATAACCATTAGCTGTCTTCCCGTTCTTGCCGTTCTTGCCGTTGGTATGAATATTACGGGGTTGAATCACACCATAACCGCCGTGATTACGTTCGTAAATGACATTGATTTCGCCAGTTTCAGCATTGAGGAACATATAAAAGTCGTGTCCCACCAATTGCAGATGTTCTAGAGCTTCTGCCATAGTCATAGGTGGCATGGCAAAATATTTGCACCGGACAACTTCTTCAGGCAGTTCGGGAGTGCGATCGCCTATTAAATCTGTGACGATTGTCGGTTGGACAATTCCTTCGATTGTCTCTTGGGCGTGTGTTTTCTTCTCTTGACGCCGTTCTTTGTATTTACGCAGCCGACGGGCTATTTTATCTGCCACCAAATCTATGCTGGCGTATAGATTCTCGCTACTCTCTTCCGCACGAATGACACTGCCATTGGCATAAATAGTGACTTCAGCCGCCTGTCTGGGATTAATTCGAGGATTACGAGCTACGCTTAGATGCACATCCACTTCATTTGTGATGTTTTGATAATGATTGACCGCTTTTTCAATCTTTTGATGCACGTAATCCCTAATTGCCTCGGTGATTTCAATATTTTTGCCGTGGATGACAAGCTTCATGTAAACTCTCCCGCTCAATGTATGTAAATTTGGTGTGGATGAAAAGGAAATGCGGTAAGGTCTATCACTGCCGCCACAACCAATCTTGGACAGATTTAGATTAGACTTACTGCTGGTATGACGCCTATGTCAACATTGATTTGACGGTTTCGTAGTCAACGCTTTAGCGCTAAAGCGTTGACTACAAACACATACACATCAACTTTATGTTGACAACCTACTACCTTAAGCCCACCAATGCCGAGCTTTTTCGACGTGTAGCCTGTGTTTATCTACGACGAACTTCTGCTGTGATTCCAATTGGTTGAAAAGC
The DNA here is from genome assembly GCF_036697665.2 of Scytonema sp. PRP1. Taxonomy (NCBI): domain Bacteria; kingdom Bacillati; phylum Cyanobacteriota; class Cyanophyceae; order Nostocales; family Scytonemataceae; genus Scytonema; species Scytonema sp. PRP1. The sequence continues at coordinate 32,812 of NZ_JBAHYJ020000132.1, forward strand.
AATTGGATGTCCACGCAGACATCGTAGGTCTTCTCCTTGCTGGAGGCTTAATTGTTTTTCCCAAAATACACAACTCTTTTTGCACTTCTTAATCTTGTATTTTATGTCAACCATTGTTTAGGCGTCATCAGCCAGTCCATCTGTTACTATTTTCTTGGCGTGACGGTTATTGCAGAGAATTCCTCCCAACACCATTGAGGTTATATATTCAAAACTAGCACCTTGTATTTTGCAAAACCGATTCCCTTGACTTTCCTTTAAAATCCTTTGCAAAGCTTGACATTCTTTGACTCATATTAGTCATATGCGATACACTTTGCTCTCTATTCTGATTCAGTTTTTCCTTAATTCGTAATATGTCTTTGCACAATCGCCGATGTTTGTTATATAACCAGGGAGTGATACCATACTCAGATGCACTCTTGTGGCAGCGCACTCTCCTAGCTGAGCGCATCAAAAACCCCAGCCTAGAGGACGTGCTAATATTGTTAGAACATCCGCCCGTATATACTTTGGGACAAGGAGCCAGTTCAGAATTTCTCAAATTTGACTCCACGAAAACTATGTATGAAGTCCATCGAGTTGAACGTGGCGGCGAAGTTACATACCACTGTCCCGGTCAACTGGTGGGATATCCAATTTTAAATTTGCAACGTTACCGTAAAGACCTCCACTGGTACTTGCGCCAACTAGAAGAAGTATTAATTTGTACACTTAAAATCTATGGATTACAGGGAGAGCGCAATCCCGGTTTCACGGGTGTTTGGTTAGAAGGGCATAAAGTCGCTGCTATTGGGATTAAAGTCAGCCGTTGGATTACGATGCACGGCTTTGCATTAAATGTCTGCCCTGACATGACAGGATTTGAGCACATTGTACCCTGCGGTATTGCTGATAAGCCAGTAGGCAGTTTAGCGCAATGGATTCCTGACATTTCCTTGTTAGAGGTACGCTCTCACGTAGCGCAGTGCTTTGCAGAAGTTTTTGATGTGGAACTAGTCGCTGGGTGAAACTATAGAGTAAACGCTGCCTGTCATCCTACTGGAGAGGGAGTTTATTTAGGGAATAAAAAAGATATCCAGCAGGTAGAAGCTGTTGCCAAAGAATTCCCTATGACAGAAGAAGAGAGAAGAGAATTCGGCATTTTTTAGAAGATGAGAAAGCCATTGGTAATATCATGTCCGAATGAACACTTATAAAAAACGAAGAACCTCACCCGCCTTCGGCACCCTCTCCTTATTAAGGAGAGGGTTATGGATATAAATTAATATTGCTCCCAAATAGTGAAGACAATGTTGACTTACTTTACTGGGAAATGTTCACTCCTTATCAGATGGTTCTCAAGGTTGATCCTGGTGCAAGATGGTCTTATATTAGTTCCAACAGTAGAGCGAATGTTTACTCGTAGGTTGGGTGGCACTTTTCTAGAAAAGCTTAATAGCGGTTCTCACTTTTTTATAGTAGGAGAAAAGCAGACTTTCAAGACAAGTCTTTTCCTCTCCTCCTCTGCGTCCTTGGCGTCTTGGCGGTTCGTTAGTTAATCCTGCAACATCTCCAACAACTGTTCTTCACTCAACTGCGAAACACCTAACTCTTGCGCCTTTACCAACTTAGAACCAGCATCTTCGCCTGTAACCAAATAATCTGTTTTCTTACTCACAGAATCCGTCACCTTACCACCAGCTTTTTGAATCAACGCCTTTGCTTCATCCCGCCTCAACGTAGGAAGTGTACCAGTAATCACAAAAGTTTTACCAGCCAACTTTTGCTGACTCTGACTCACCGATGTTTCTTCCACTGCACTCGCAAATTGCAACCCAGCATCTTGCAAGCGAGAAATCAAAGTTTGATTCGCACTAATACGGAACCACTGGTGTACAGATTGGGCAATTTCCTCACCGATACCGTGAACAGTTTCAATATCCGCTTGCGTTGCTTGCGCCAACTGTTCCACCATAGGAAACTTCTGTGTCAACAATTGAGCATTCACGCTACCAACGTGACGAATACCCAAACCATACAACACCCGTGACCACGGTTGGTTTTTCGATTGGGCGATCGCCTCCACCAACTTCTGTGCCGACTTTTTCCCCATTCGTTCCAATGCATACAACTTGTCTTCTGTCAAATCGTATAAATCGGCAACAGAATGCACCACTCCTCTATCTACAAGTTGATGCACCAGCTTTTCGCCCATACCCTTGATATCCAAAGCATCGCGACTCACCCAATGCTCGATCGCTCCCTTAAGAATAGCTGGACAAGAAGCATTGACGCAGCGAGTCACCGCCTCCCCCATCTCCCTAACCACAGGTTGACCGCAAACCGGACACTGGGAGGGCATGACAAAGGGGTTGGTATGATCAGGACGGAGTTCTTTAAGTACCTGCACCACTTCCGGAATAATTTCCCCAGCTTTGCGAACAATAACTGTATCGCCAATGCGGATATCTAATTGAGCAACGCGGTCAGCATTATGTAAAGTAGCACGGGAAACCGTTGTTCCTGCAAGTTGCACCGGACGCATTTCTGCAAGTGGAGTCAGCGCCCCGGTTCTTCCCACATTCACAGCAATATTTTCCACGCGCGTGGGTGCTTCTTCTGCTGCATACTTCAGCGCGATCGCCCAACGAGGAAACTTTTGCGTAAACCCCAGCTGTTCCTGAAGCTTAAAAGAATTCAGCTTCACTACCACCCCATCTGTCATGTAGGGCAAATTCAATCTTTCCGTGTCCCAGTATTCGTAATACTCGGCAACCTCTTGTAGAGAAGGACACAGTTTGTGGTTAGGGTTGACGCGAAATCCCATCTTTTGTAACAGTTCCAGCGCTTCCCACTGAGTATTAGCAATACTAGCATCATCCAACCCTGGAATGTGCAGCGTGTAAGCAAAGAAATCTAAGCGCCGTCGGGCGACAATTTTGGAGTCCAGTTGTCTAAGGGTTCCCGCTGCAGCGTTTCGAGGATTGGCAAAAACTGCTTCACCTGCTTTTTGCCTTTCCTCATTAATTTGTTTAAACACTTCCAAGGGCAAAAACGCCTCACCCCGCACCTCTACCCTGTCTGGGAGAGAGTTTGCATCCAACGTCTCTACATTTAACCGCAAGGGAATTGAGCGAATTGTCCGCACATTTTGGGTGATGTCTTCACCCATAACTCCATCACCTCTGGTTGCACCTCTTACGAGAACACCGTTTTCATATGTCAGTGCTAAGGCAGAACCATCAATTTTCAACTCGCAGACATACTCCACTTCACCAACGTTCGGTGCTTGTCGCCGCCAACGTTGCTCCCATGCTTTTAATTCTTCAATGTTAAACGCATTTTCTAAACTATATAGTGGAATATTATGACGTACCGAGATAAATTGGGTTGCTGGTCTTTCTCCGACTCGTTGAGTCGGGCTATCAGGTGTTACCAATTCTGGATACTGATTTTCCAGCTGTTGCAATTCTCGATACAGCTGGTCGTACACTGCGTCCTCCATGATGGGTGAATCGAGGACGTAGTAGGCGTAGCTAGCTTTTTGTAGTAGTTGTCTCAGTTCTTGAACACGCTGTTTGGCTTCTGTGTTTGTCGCTTGCACCAAATTCATCTCCATTAATCAATAGCGACTAGATATCAGCCGTCTGCCTTTTTAGGGATTGATATCATGTTCGCTTAATTACCCATAATAAAACTTGTTTGTAGTAAGGACTTCGGTCCTTGCTTTGTCGGTAAAGAGGACTAAAGCCCCACTACGAATTTATTAGGGTTATATCACCGCACATGATATGAGTTACTCCTGTCACGCTCGAAGATTACCTATTAACGAACCGCCAAGACGCCAAGAACGCCAAGGAAAAGATAAGTAATCTTGTACCGGGAAGGGAGTAGTTGGCAAGTCACCCCAACACCCAAAAAGCTGACAGCTGGTAGCTAGTAGCTAATAGCTTAATCAAATTTAACAAGCATCGTCCTCTACTTCCTAGCAGAAGCACGTTCTACCTTTGAGAATTCTTGTAGGGTGGGGTGGACAGTCCGCGCATCAACAGTTATCAGTCAACAGTTAATAACTGATAACTGCTTGAAAAGCGCTAGAAATGTGCTGAATAAGTCTGTTTCAGTACCTGTTCTATCACACCTACTCTCTTGTAAACCTCAATCAATTCATGCGCCGGGGTTCTTCGCTTTTGCAGAAGAATTTTAAGCGGCGCTAACAAATGAACATCTGGATCGTCCGCAAGCGCAACTTCAGCTGCTTGCAAAACTTGGGTGGCGATCGCAAAAATATCTTCGTTGTCAAATCCTTCTTGCGCCGAGAGTTGGTGCAAAGCGACATCGGGTGTCGTTGCTCTACCCATCAGGGATTGGTCTAAAATAAGACCTTTCAACAAGGTTAATAAACTAGCATAAATAGAAAAATCAGCACAACTATCAAACGCCTTAAATTCGATACGACCTACTTCTGCTGGGAGACGTGCTATTTTCGTCAATGAAGGAACACTCTTAATCAGTTGTTCTTGTTTCTCCACAAAAACCAGCGTTGCTGGTCTTTTTCCAGTTCTAATAAACGTTCGTACTGACAGTCCTTGCCACAACTTGCCTTTATAAAAAGGAGAACTATAACTGAAAGGAACGATGTAGGGACTGTAATAAGTCAGCTTTCTGCCAATATCAATTAGATGTTCAACAGGCAAGTCAGCTACTGAAATATTTAAATCTGGTCCATATGTCACCATGTGAATGTTGGCAGTTTGCTCTTCCGGATCACCCTGTAATTGTCTTATTTCATAATCATTTAATGGTGGATCAGGCTGATAAACAGTACGGTACGGATTAAAACTAACTAAAATCGGCGAAAAACCAAATTGTGCAGCAACCTCACACAGCAGATGAAAGCTTTCTGATAATTCAGCAATAGTGCTTTGAATGTTAGAGTGTATAGTTGTTCTGATTTCGATGCCTTTAGGAACACAATCAATAACTTGTTCGGAATCTGCAAAACGTTCAAATCCCTCAATATACCATCTTTTTTTCCTAATTCCCGCATCTCCAAGACGCAGTTGAAGATAGTCATTGGGATACATGGGAAGTTGTTTAACAATTTGATGGAAATCATCAAATTTTGTACAGGAAAAATCAGCAAATTTCCCTTCTTGATTTAGGAAAGCCACTTCATGCTCGATACCGAAATAGAACATTATGATGTATGCCCCTGTGTAAAGTTTAAATGACTTGAATTCAACCTAATTTCACTAAAGCCAAGCGATAGGAATTTCGTAGGGGAGGGATATACGAAAATAGCAAGCGACTTATCAGGGAAAAACGTTGCAGATATTTAGCTGGCAAATCTCCAAACGTACACGTTTCCATCACTTGATATCGAAAGTCCCACTTTTTAATCTGGCGAATATCTGAGATACTCCAAACCAACTTTGCTGAGGTGTGTTTGAGTGTTCCATGTCTTTTTTGATTCTTTACAAATAATCGAGATACAGAATCAAAGGCAAACCAAGAACCTGGAAAATGCTCCAAAAGATTGGCGAACAACTGCTTGACCTGTTGTTCGTTAAAATACATTAATACCCCTTCTGCGACAAACAGACAAGGTTCTGCACTCACGGCTTTTACATTCGCTATCCAGTCTGTTTCTAAAGCAGAAGCAGTGATAAACTTACGCCGTTCGGTTTCTTCAAAAAACTGCTTTCTCAGTCTCATTGAATCTGGCAAGTCTAAATCAAACCAGCGGACTTCGCCGTTATCCACTCGTTCAAAGCGCGTGTTCAGTCCTGCACCAATCTCGACAACTGAACCTTGGGGATGCTGTTTGAGGTAGGTGCCTACCCAGTTGTCAATAATCATCCCTCGCAAACAGCAGCCTACTTGAGACCCTTTTGCAGTAGCCAATTTATCAAAATCGTAATCAATTGCCTCAAGTATCTCAGCTGATTTGGAGTCGCAGATAATGGGGTCAGGTTGCTGTAGTTCAGCAGCTCTTGCCCAAAGGGTAAGGAGTAGTGTTTCTTGTACGATGCCTAAGTCAACTTTGGTTTTTGTCATCAACACCTCGACAGAATTGTTTGATTTGCTGTTTGTTGTTATAAGTAGAAAAAATTTTCAATACTCCCTTCAGACGGATTGTACCGCAAGTCAGTACTGAGTGCTAAGTAGGGTACGCAAAACAGTGCAGAGTGTTGAGTACTAAGTGCTAAGTTATGGAAAAAATGGCTCAAAACTTATTGCTCATTACTTAGGAATCTTAAAGGCTTTGGCAATAAGCACCACAGTTTGTCATCTAACCGCAGGTTAATATAGACATGAGAGTTGCTTGAGGCATGAGTTTATGACAAGTGCTGTGAAATCTCCTTATACCAGCGAACAAATTGCCGCTTGGCTACGTGGACTACTCACCATTGCTTGGGCTGATGGTGACTTCGATGCCCAAGAACAGGAATTAATTGCCACCATCACCGAAGATGACCTGGCTCCTGGCATCAAAATAGAGTCATTAGACCCAATAGAACCAGAGGAATTAGCCGCTGTTTTGGGGAAAGGGACAAAAACAGCAGAAAATTTCTTACGCACAGCAGTTATGGTCGCGATCGCAGACGGTACATATTCTTCTAGCGAGGACTATCTGCTGCACCAGTTGTGCCAAGCCCTAGAACAGCCAGAGGATCTCTTAGAAGCCCTCCGTCACACCGTCGAACACCCACAGCCGCAGGTTTCCGGAACGACCACTCCAATTCCCTTACAACCTACACCAACAAAGCGTCAAATTGATGCACTGCGCCCTATGCGCGACTGGCTTGACAAGCTAGACATCCAAGACCCCAGAGTTGCTCGTTTTTTATGTAAGATGATACCTAATCAGTGTCCCTTCGAGCGTGATGTCACCCTGTTCAAACGCAAAATTGTTCACATCCCCCCGTTGTGCAAACTCAACCCACTGTATGAACAACTTGTGGGCTTACGTTTCCGCGCCCTATCCTATCTTGCAGATGACTGTGGTGAGGATGTTTCGCCATATATTTAGTTAGTAGTCATTAGTCATTAGTCATTGGTAAAGATGGAAAATGTGAAGTAGGAGGTTTCAAGAATTACGGGTTTATCAATTGGCAGAACGATTAGCTGATGACATCTGGAAAATTGTTGGTGAATGGCAGTCATTGCCTAAAGATACAGTAGGCAGACAAATGATCCGTGCAGCAGATAGCATCGGGGCAAACATAGCAGAGGGTGTGGGAAGAGGATCCTATCAAGACAATCGACGATTCGTAAAAATTGCGAGAGGATCTTTATATGAAACTCAGCACTGGCTGAGACGAGCATATAGCCGTAATCTGTTAACAGATGAACAAGTGGATGCACTAAAGCTAATCATCAATGACTTAGCACCTGAATTAAATTCGTACCTTAAGTCAATAGGTAGTATTCCAGAAGACTGATGACTAATGACTAATGACTAATGACTAATGACTAATGACTAATGACTAATGACTAATTATGCAATTTATTGACCAAGCAAAAATTGAAGTTGAAGCAGGAAAGGGAGGCGATGGTATTGTCGCCTTCCGCAGAGAAAAGTACGTACCAGCAGGTGGTCCGGCTGGGGGGAATGGGGGAAAAGGCGGTTCAGTATTGTTAGTTGCTGCACAAAACCTGCAAACGTTGCTTGACTTTAGATATAACCACCGCTTTCAGGCAGAAAACGGTTCTCGTGGGGGACCAAATAATTGCACAGGGGCAAATGGCAAGGATTTGATCATCGAAGTTCCCTGCGGAACCGTTGTTTATAATGCGGAAACTGATGAAATACTAGGTGATTTGGTCGAACCTGGGCAAACTTTGGTGGTTGCTCTTGGCGGTAAAGGTGGACTGGGAAACAAGTATTTCTTAAGTAACCGCAACCGCGCCCCTGAGTACGCCCTCCCAGGACTACCAGGGGAAATCAAGTCACTCCGTTTGGAATTGAAACTCTTAGCGGAGGTAGGGATTATTGGGTTACCAAATGCCGGAAAATCAACTTTGATTTCAGCTTTATCCGCCGCACGTCCCAAAATTGCTGACTACCCGTTTACCACGCTCATTCCAAATTTGGGTGTCGTGCGCAAACCCAGTGGAGATGGCACGGTTTTTGCTGATATTCCTGGACTCATCGAGGGTGCTTCCCAAGGAGCAGGGCTCGGACACGATTTTTTGCGTCACATTGAGCGCACACGCGTACTGCTACATCTGATTGATGCAACTAGTGATGATGTAGTCGCAGATTATAACACAATTCAAGAAGAATTGCAAGCATACGGTCGCGGTTTAGTAGAGCGTCCGCAACTTTTGGCACTGAGTAAAATTGATGCTGTTGATAGGGAAACAAAGGATTTGGAAGCGCTAGCGACACAGCTCAATCACCTCTCCTACTCCCCTGTTTTCCTGATCTCGGCAGTTACGGGTGCTGGTTTGGAACCAATGTTACAGCACGTTTGGTCAATTCTTGAGCAACTTAATGCTCCTGAAGTTAGCGAGAGGATGTTGTAAAGATTCTCTTTTAGTAGAAACACTCTTGACAATACATCTGAGAGAATTACATAACTACTATTACTAATTCTCCATGACTAGGAGCTTTATCCGACACTGCTGTAGTTTCCCCTTATCAAGGCAAGGGGAAACGCCGAAACGGAGATAATTATTAAGCTTATTGTTACAAACAATTGGTATACCTGTGATGGGAAATCACAAAATTAACTTTATACGTGAAATTACGTATTTATTACCGAAATAAAATAGATTTCCTCATCGTTTTATTACTGAAACATCATTGATAAATATAGAGTTTTTACATAATGCAGATGATGTGGAGGATAGGATTTATCTGAGATTGCAGCTGGAAACAAGCATAAATCGAGAAAATAATGTTATTAAATGCTTTCATAAATTCAACAAAATGCCCACTAGGGTATATTGTTGCATGCCTAAAAAATATAAGTATGACACTTCCTAAAAATACCCAGAGCAAATTTCAGTCATCGGTTAGGTGCATAAAAAAATATGTATAGCGAAATGACAGGCACGTATAAATTAGAATTAGTGATACTTTCCTTGGCGATCGCAGTTATTTCCTCGTATACAGCCTTAGACTTATCACGACGAGTGCAGCTTTCTAGCAAATGGAGGCGTTTGTTCTGGCTATTAGGGGGATCTGTAGCTATGGGAACAGGCATTTGGTCAATGCACTTTGTTGCCATGCTCGCTTTTGAATTGCCTCAGCCTGTAAGTTACGATGTATGGATCACTGTGCTTTCTCTGTTATGTGCAGTCCTAGCTTCTGGCATCGGTTTATTCCTACTCTCGCATTTTATTTCAACACCGCTTGTCATTGGTGGTGGCGTTTGTATGGGAGTTGCCATTGCTGGGATGCACTACACAGGCATGGCAGCTATGCGCCTGCAAGCGAAGATTGAGTATGACTTAATTTTAGTCAGTTTGTCAGTTGCCATTGCAATTATTGCCTCTTTTGCAGCTCTTTGGCTAGCGTTTCGACTGCAAAAAAATCAAGACTTGAAAGGGGTAATATGGCAGAAAGTTGGCAGCGCCTTTCTCATGGGAATTGCTATCAGTGGAATGCACTACACTGGAATGTGGGCAACTCACTTTATCGCCTACAAGAATTTATCAAAAGTGGAATCTCCTGTCATAAGTCAGCCCTGGTTGGCTATTGCCATTAGCATTTCGACATTATTCGTCTTAACTTTAGCTTTATTAACTTCTCTATTCGACCAGCATTTAACAGCTCAGTTATTACAACAACAAGCTTTAGAGGAAAGTGAAAAACGCTTTCGGATGCTGATTCGAGAGATGCAAGTGGGAGTCTTGTTGCTCAATTGCGATGGCGAAATTCTGATCAGCAATCAAGCTGCAGAAAATCTCCTCAATCTCGATCCTAAGAATAAACAGCGCCAGGTCTTTGGTGCAGGTTGGTTATTGTTGCGTGAAGATGGTACGCCTCTCCCAGAAAAAGAACGACCTGTGCACAAAGCAATAACCCTACAAAAACCGATTCACAATATAGTCATCGGGATTGAAGATCGCAAAAGCCAACAGCAACGCTGGTTGTTAGTGAATGCAGATCCTCTGATGGCAAATGATGGTAGCGTAGACAGAGTCGTCTGCACTTTTAGCGATATCACTCAAAGAAAGCAAGTTGAAGCGACACTGCAATTGATTGTTGAAGGAACAGCTTATACAACTGGTAATGAATTTTTTCGCTCGTGCGTATGCTATATTGCCCAAGTTTTACAAGTTCGTTACGCTTTTGTCAGTGAGTTTACTAATGAGCTGAAAAGTCAGCTACGTACCCTGGCATTCTGGAATGATGTTGACTTCGGTCAAAATTTCGAGTATAATATAGCCGCTATTACTGATGAACACTGCAAACCAGTCTTTGGCGGAGTTGACGACAACGTTTCAGTGGTTCTACGTAGAGACAAAGATGTCGGCAAATCGAATCTTTACAGTTATTTGCTGCCCCTAGTTGACTCGAACGGGGAGGTTATCGGTTACTTGGTGGTGATGGATGTCAAACCATTAGAGATTGATTTGGGCAAAGAGTCAATTTTACAAATTTTTGCGGCTCGTGCAGGAGCGGAACTAGAACGAAAACTCGCAGAAGAGTTGCTCGCTTCAAGTGCAGAACGAGAAAGAGCAATTGCCTTTGTGATTCAACGGATGCGTCAAACTCTGGAAATCGAGCAAATTTTCAGTGCGACAACGCAAGAGTTGCGACAAGCTTTAAAGTGCGATCGCGTCCTTGTTTATCGCTTTCATCCTGATTGGAGTGGAGAATTTGTCTCCGAGTCAGTAGCAGAAGGTTGGAAAGCACTGATAGGGGAACAAAAAAATCAACCCCAATTGACAGAGGTTGCTGTCAACCAAGACAATTGCGCTATTAAAGGTTTTGGGGATGTAGATAAGATCATACAAGACACCTATCTGTACAACACCCAAGGCGGTATTTACCGTTCTGGCATAAACTATCGCTGCGTTTCGGATATTTACGAGGCTGGTTTTGACTCTTGTTACCTTGAATTATTAGAACAATTTCAAGCAAGGGCTTATCTCACAGTTCCTATCTTTTGTAGCAATGAACTGTGGGGTTTGCTAGGAGTGTATCAAAATTTTGCTCCTCGTTATTGGAAAGAAGCAGAAATAAAAATGGTGGTTCAGATTGGGGCACAGTTGGGAGTGGCAATCCAACAGGCAGAATTGTTAGCACAAACGCAGCAGCAGTCAACCGAACTCAAACAAGCTAAGGAAATCGCTGATAAAGCTAACCGCGCTAAAAGCGAATTTTTAGCAAATATGAGCCACGAACTGAGAACCCCACTCAATGCAATCCTTGGCTTTAGCCAACTGATGAACCGCGACTCCTCGATAAAAGGAGAGCATCAGCAATTCCTGAAAATCATTAATCGTAGTGGCGAACATCTGTTGGAGTTAATTAACGACATTTTACAGATGTCTAAAATTGAAGCAGGACGGATCACACTTAATGAAAATAACTTTGATTTACATCGCTTGCTTGATAGTTTAGAGGGCATGCTCAAACTCAAGGCTCAATCCAAAAGTTTAAACTTAGTCTTTGAGCGTACCCCCGAAGTGCCGCAATATATCAGAACTGATGAAAGTAAACTGCGTCAAGTATTGATTAACTTACTGGATAATGCCATCAAATTTACAGAAATTGGGAGTGTAATTTTGCGGGTGTCGCTCACAGATGGGGCAACAGGGGATATAGACGAAGATACGGAAGAAGGAGGAGTTTTTTCTCCCCCTTACACCTTACAGTTCGAGGTAATAGACACTGGTCCTGGCATTGATCCTGATGAGTTCAATAAATTATTTCAAGCCTTTGGACAAACCACAACTGGGTTAAAATCTGGTCAAGGTACTGGGTTGGGTTTATCCATCACTCAAAAGTTCGTGGAAATCATGGGTGGGCAAATTCAGGTTAGCAGTACCTTGGGGGTTGGAACTCAGTTTACCTTTTTTATTCCAGCGCGTCAGGCAACAGAACCGAAAACACAAACTCTTGAATTCACGAGTCACAAAGTCATAGGTTTAGCTCCCCAGCAACCAAGTTATCGGATTTTAGTTGTCGAGGACAAGCAAACCAACCGTATGCTATTAGTCAAGCTGCTGGACAGCTTAGGCTTTCAAGTACAGCAAGCCACCAACGGTCAAGATGCTCTGACTCTTTGGGAAATATGGCAACCTCACTTGATTTTTATGGATATGCGGATGCCGGTGATGGATGGCTATGAGGCAACTAGATTGATTAAGGCAAGGGAGAAGCAGATGAAACAAATAGTTCCTCATCCTCACCAAACCATCATCATAGCCCTCACGGCAAGCGCCTTTGAAGAAGAAAAACACAAAATATTGACCGCCGGTTGTGACAATGTTTTAAGTAAACCGTTTCAAGAACAAGATTTGCTAGCAGAAATAAGCAAATACTTGGGTGTGCGATATCTTTACCAAAAAGACGCTCCAAATGCAGATATCACTTCACCGATTCATCAGGTTGTTACCAATTCTACTAACTTGGCTGCTGAGATAGCAAGTATGCCTGCTGAGTGGATACAACAGCTTGACAATGCTGCTAGCCAAGGCAATGATTTGCTGATTGTTCAACTTATGGAACAAATTCCAGCAGACAAAGTAGATTTGATCGAGGCTTTGAAAGTTTTGGTTGAAAATTTCGACTTTGAGCAAGTCATAGCACTGACTCAATCAAAAAAATGATCAGCATTTTTGAATCGGCTGAGAACCAATTCAGGGCGGCAGAGGACAGCATTGGTGTCAACTTATATCAGGTTCGGTTGATTACTTATCATTCCTGAAGAACCCCTCCCCCAACCCCAGAGGGAACCCCTAGCCCCCGTAAAGCTACGCTTCACGTCCCCTCCCCGCTTGCGGGGAGGGGATAAAGGCAGGGCTGTTTCATTCCCTAAAAGACCTAAATTTACAAGCGTATCAACAAAAAAAATCAGGTAGTTCAAAAATTTTATTTGCTTATCAGTCTGGCGATGCCTTCGGCAAAGCTGCGCTAACGCACTTAAATTTACAAAGTCGAAGTAGTAATTTTTCGATTCCGGACTCCCTAAAATTTCTGGCTGATACTCTTGACAAAATCCTTAATTGAGCGAATGAAACAGCCCTGCCTTAAAAAGGGGGGAAATTAAATCTTATATCATGTTCGGTTAAAGACTTATAGCGGTAAGAACCCGGAGTAAGGTACACAAAGAAATAATGAACCACAGATGGACACAGATGGACACAGATAAATAATTACTTCATTCAATATTAGCCCCCTTTTTAAGGGGGTGGGGGAGCTAAACGACGGTAAATTGGATATTTGAGCTTGAAGTTGACACGTATGGCAGGGCAGGGCAGCCCACAAAAACTGTATTCAAGGCAAATGAGAACCGCTACAAGTACAGTTGCCTTGATTTTCAAAATCTATCTAAAGTCTTTGGTATAAATTACGCCTTTTTGCTAAAATGCGTCATGTTAACTTTTTTGTCCTTAGAAAAACCAATTAAAAATTAAATAAAATGCCGAAACGGCGTAAATCTCAAATTCTCTCTAACCAATTCTCAAAGCTCAGCTTGGCTAGTATAGTCAATCATGTGACAATTAGATTCACAATTGTAAGTGTATTGATAGCAATTGTGATAACTAAGTATATGGCAGAACAATTTGTAAAACCATCTGCCCAATATTCATTGAAACTATCAAGATCGGCTTCACGTTCTAGTGTCCAAGTTGCTGTTAAATCACCAACTGCACCTTTGCCAACTCCTGCTGTCAAGGTTGCAGCGAAATCACCCGCCCGACAAAAGTTCAAATCACTGACTCCACCTCCACCAGTTCCTGACTGGGCGATCGCCAAGCCACTGCCTATTCCCTCTCGTCAACCAGAAAAACAAGATTCAGAAGTCGTCTACAATCTCAAAAAGCCTCCAAATTTTAAACATTCTCAAGAGTTGCAAGCCATTGTTAACGATGTTGTAGAGCTTGCTACTGATCAAAGTCTGCCTACAAAGCCTTTATCTATTACCCTGATAGATGCTAAAACGAACGAAACAGCCGGATATCAGCAAGATATATCGAGATATCCAGCCAGTGTCATTAAGATGTTTTGGATGGTTGTTTTGTATGCCCAAATAGAAAACGGTATTTGGAAAAATGAAAAAGATTTTGCTCCTTATCTGGCAAAAATGATAAAGGAGTCTGATAATGAGGCTGCTAGCTTTATTCTTGACGAAGTCACAGGGACACGTTCTGAACCAGAACTAAAAAGTGAAAAGTTTAAACTGTGGAAAAACAAACGTCAGCAAGTGAACCGATTTTTCCGACAAGCAGGTTACAAAAATATTAGTATTATTCAAAAAACATTTCCCATTGACTACATTAATCTTCCAGAACCTGAGGGAAGTGAATCGCAACTGCTAGAGGACTCACAAAACTGGAATAGGATAACAACTCAACACGCAGCCAGACTACTATACGAAATTTGTTATGCCGGGCAGGCTGTTTCTGTGCAAGCTAGCAAAAAAATGTGTGAATGGCTAAAAAGAGATTTAAATCCGAAAGTTTGGCGATCGCCAGACTTTTATGATTTCAACCCTGTACGCACCTTTTTTGGTGAGTCTTTACCCCATACTCGTGTTCGTTTACATTCTAAAGCTGGCTGGACTTCTTCTTCTCGCGCAGAAGCGGCTATGGTTGCAACAGAAAATAACAAAGCTACTTATATTTTGGCGATTTTTGCTCAAGACTCGGCATATGCTGATGAGGTAGATATTTTTCCCAAGATGTCTCGTCTTGTCTATAACCGCATGAATTCTCGCAGATCCAAATAACTATGTATATTTTGAAACAAAGCAACAAGTCTCACAAAAGTTTGACAATCGCTGATCTCAAAACCAGCAAATGCATGATAAGGTGTTAAGTCCCTTGTCATCCTTTGCCGCCAGAGCCAATGCATTTGTACTATTTAAACCCCCAACACCTTGAGGAATTAGTTAAAGGTAGCGGTATAGACTTAGACCTTGCCAAACTCAATTTTCTGTCTCTACAAGGCAGAACCTGTTACGACTACTTATTAATTTCTGAACATCTTCCCCGTACAAATACTGGAATGGTAAGAAGTGGGTGGTTGCAGCGTTACGCCCATATTGCTGAAGGTGGTTGGTGGTGTTCTGGACTTGATCCCCTAAATGATTGGGAAGCAATGGAGTGGGGGTGCTTTAAGCCCAACCAACCTCGATTAAATGAAAATAACAAGTTGATTAAGTACGAACATCCCCCCAGCACACCAACGCGGGTGTTTTGTCTGCGGGTATCACTACGTATTTGGCAGCAAGTCGCCCAACGTTACAATGTCGCCATACCTGACAATATCAACATTGCCTGTAATGGTGAAGCCGAAGGCTTTTGGCAATGGGTTATGGAACAGAACATCCCCGTTATGATTTGCGAAGGTGTAAAAAAAGCAGCAGCACTGTTGACACAAGGATATGCAGCTTTAGCCATCCCTGGAATTACCAGTGGTTACCGCGTCATCAAAGATCGCTTTGGCAAAGTGATTACTCGCCAGCTTATCCCCGACTTAGTAGCATTTGCCAATACTCGGCGCATCTTTTACATTTGCTTTGATTTTGAAACTCAACCCAAGACAATCGCAGCGGTAAATAATGCCATTTCCCAGCTAGGATTTCTCTTCCAAGAAAAAAATTGCCTTGTTCAAGTCATTCAACTTCCAGGAATAGAAAAAGGGGTTGATGATTTTATCGTCGCCAAAGGTGCAAGTGCTTTCGAGGCGATGTATCGCCAAAGCATTGATTTAGAAGTTTACCTTGCCCAAATCAAACCCCACACCGAGTTAACCATTCCTGCTGCACTTACCCTTAACCGTCGCTATTTAGGGGAAATACCGTTCCCTACATCTGGATTAGTGGGAGTGAAGTCTGCAAAAGGAACAGGGAAAACCACAACACTGGAAACTGTTGTTAATCAAGCCAACAGCAGAAATCAACCCGTTTTGTTAATCACTCACAGAATCCAACTGGGGCGTTTTTTATGCGACAAAATCGGCATTCAATGGGGAATGGATAATCGGGAATGTTTTGGTAATAAACGCTTAAGCAGTGACTACAAACATCATAACCAATCGCTTGGATTATGCATCGATTCCATTTGGAAGCTGAATCCCGAGGACTGGCGAGGGGCGATAATAATTTTGGATGAAGTAGAACAGTCTTTATGGCATCTCCTGAATAGCAATACTTGTAAAGATAAGCGTGTAAAAATTTTAAAATTATTCCAACAGCTTATTTCTACAGTACTAATAAGTGGAGGATTAATTATTGCCCAAGATGCTGATTTGTCAGATATTTCCTTAGAATATTTACAAGAATTGTCAGGAATTGAAATAACGCCTTGGGTGGTTGTGAATCAGTGGAAACCACAGCAAGGTTGGGACGTCACTTTCTATGATTCTCCAAACCCAACTCCCTTAATTCATCAACTGGAACTCGATTTAATTCTAGGACATAAATGTTATGTGACAACAGATAGCCGCACTGGACGTTACAGTTGTGAAACAATAGAACGTTACCTTAAAGAGCGTTTAGAAAGATTGCAAAAGCAATTTCCCAAAACTTTGGTTATCAGTAGTCACACGACAAACACACCTGGTCATGAAGCTGTTGATTTTGTTGCAAATCTCAATCAAAAAGTGACTGAATACAGCACTGTTTTTGTCACTCCTAGCCTTGGTACGGGAATTAGCATTGATGTCCAACATTTCGACCGCGTTTATGGTATTTTTCAAGGAGTCATTCCTGACTCGGAAGCACGACAAGCACTCTTCAGAGTACGCGATGATATACCGCGCATAGTCTGGTGTGCAAAGCGAGGAATTGGCTTCATCGGCACTGGAAGCACAAATTATCGTTCGTTGTCTTCTTGGTATCAGGAAAATCAAAAAGAAAACTTAGCTTTATTAAGTCCGCTGCATAAAGTTGATGTAGATTTGCCGTTAGTGTATGATCCAATGCATTTACGAACTTGGGCAAAGTTGGCTGCAAGGGTGAATGCTTCTGTTACCCTCTACCGTCAATCTATGAAAGATGGTTTGATTGCTGACGGGCATCAAATTCATGTACGCAGTAATGATGTACAAAAAAATATTATCCGAGATTTACGCCTTGCCTTTCTAGCAACTGACACCAACGATTTGCCAACTCGTAAAAGGTTGATTTTAGAAATCTTCAAAGTCCAGAAAGATTGGTCTCATAGCCGCAAAAAATCAAAAGAAATTGACATTAAAATCACAGAAATCAAGCGGCGAAATCAATTAGCGGCTGCAAATGCTGTAGCTCATGCTCAGGATATTGATTACGTGGAATATGAGCAGCTTTTGGTGAAACATTCGCTGACGGATGAGGAACGCAATCAAATTAATAAATATCTTCTCAGACAAAAGTATGGTATTGAAGTCACTTCCCTACTGAAATTGCGGGATGACAAAGGATATTATAGCCAATTATTAACACACTATTATCTAACTCACGAAAGCGAGTTTCTTCGCCTGAGAGATAAGCAAGAATGGCATCAGCAATTGTCATGGGGTGAAGGTAAAGTTTTTCTGCCAGATTTAAAGACTAATACGCTTAAAGTTGAGGCTTTGACGGCGTTAGGAGTGCTACAGTTCCTCGAACCAGAAAGAGAATTTACCGAAAATGAAGCTGATTTGTTGTTACTGAAAAATATTACTTATCAATGTAGTAAACATATCAAAAGGGCAGTTGGTATTAATTTATTGAATGAGAAAAAGTCTATTTCACCAATAAAAATCCTCAATCGGTTGTTGAATTTGTTGGGTTTGAAGCTGAAGCGGGTAAGTCATGCAATCTATAAAATTGACACTGAAACGCTTTATGATGGCAGAGAAGAAATATTTGCAGTTTGGCAGCAACGGGATGAGTTGATGTTGGCAAATATCAAGGGTGTGGTTGATTATTCTTCACCTTGGATGGGTGAGCCTATTAAAACCAAGGCTGCCTACGCAGGCTATTTATAAGACAATACGGTTCAGTTAAGGCTCAAAGTCATGTAAATTAGGCATTGTTCAGCATAGTAGAAATACAACAAGCCGAACGCGTAGACGCGTATGCTTAGCGGTACGCTTTGCGCTCAGCGGCTTGTCGTTATATCAAGTTCGCTTAATCACTTATAAATGCCGAAACACCCCACCCGCGCACATCAAGCACCCTCCCCAACCCTCCCCAAGGCATCGGGGAGGGGTAACGCGAGGACTGCAATGATAACTAATCATCCGAACTTGATATTAGACATCGCTCTTTAGAAAACACCATTCAAATCGTCGGCGTTGGCTTAGATGCAGGTGCGATCGTCTCTGGGGTTGTCTCACAATATATCGACAAACCCTTTTCAGTTCCATATCTCAAGCACCCAGTTCCTCCGATGTTGTTATCATTCTTTTGGAGTCTTTTGGCTACCTTGTTTTTTGGCTGGCTGGCTTGGCGTTGGACTAAACGAAAGAATTAGGTTTGGTAATGGTAAAAAAACCACAGATGGACACAGATAATTTATCTGCGTGGATCTGCAGTTCTAAATATCCATATACTTTTGCAAGAAGTCTATTGTTTGTTGAGTTTCGCTATCGTTGAACCCAACCTACGGCTGATTTGTGAGAGGATTAGTAAACTGTACACCCTCTATGATTGCACCAGTGTTGAAATCCTCACTGTAAACCTCTGAAATTTGATTGAGCCTCGCAGTTGCCCAAATTTGAGCATCCCAAAATCCAAACTTATGAGCTTCAACGCCGCGAATTGCTTCTAAAGTAATGAGCCTGGTTACATCAACTACAGAACAAGCACTCATATAATTACGTATCCGGGCGATCGCCTCTGCTGGACTCAGAAGCTGTCTTTTTGCACGAGTTGTCGCCATGAAAAACTCACCCATGACTTGGGTACTAATTACAGCACGGTTTGTTTGAATAAGTCTGTCAACAATTGCAATTGCTCGTTCCTGTTTTGTAGAGTCGAAAGGATCGTAAATGTAAACCAGGATATTAGTATCCAGTAAAATCCTACCGTTCATATAGGTCTTCTCTTTCCCAGTCTCGTCCTCCAGGTAGGGAAGGTCGATTTTTGATGCTGTTGATAAAGGCTTTTTCAGCTTCCCAAGCAGCAATATCTGTTTGAGGAGTGGTAATAGAACCAATGTGTAAATCGATGGCTTGGCGAATAATTTCAGCTTCGCTGACGCCTGTTTGTTGGGCGATCGCCTTTAACAGATGTTCTTGATGAGGTTCTATATATATTTGCTTACGAATTTTACTTGGCACAATTTTTTCATATATAATGTATACATTACAATATACATTATATATGAACCTATGTTAGTTTCCAAACACAAGGATGCTATATCCGTCCCCCAAATCCGTTCTTTAGAAGACTTTATGGCAAATCCCCCTGAGGGTATGGAGTGGGTGGACGATCAGCTTGTAGAGAAAGCTGGAATGACATTAAAACATAGTGAAATTCAAGGAAATATATACTTTTACTGGAGAAATTACATCAGTTCCAGTCAACTGGGTGGAAAAGTTTATACTGAAGTCCCTTGTCGTACCAATAAGCAGGGACGGGTTCCCGATGTAGCTTATCTGACGCCAGAGTTAGTAGCTCAATTTGGCGATGCTCCCACTTTGCCACAGAGTTTCCCACTGATTGCTGAGATAGTTTCACCCACTGATTTAGCAGAGGACTTATTTGTCAAAGCACAAGAGTATTTGCAGTCTGCTAGCGAGGAAGTTTGGCTAGTATTTCCTGAAAGCCGCTTAATTCTTGTCATGACTGAGAATCAAATTTTGGGCTTTAAATCTGGTGATGTCGTTAGTACTCAAAAAGTCTTGCTAGGTTTTAGTATGCGGCTAGACGAGTTGTTAGGCTTGGCAAGTGCTTTATGAAAATTATTGAGATTTTTCATACTCTGGATAGATTTGTAGTATCTATCTTTATCAAGGTGTTTTAAATTCGTTATAGTTTATACTGCATCTCTTGCACAGCTAGCTGTCGAATCGCAAAGTTTCTTCTTGCGAAATATATTGGTGGCTTGTGTCAAACAACGCAATTGGAACTGATAGCAAGCGGTAGCAGAGATAATTAATTGATAATAATTGATATAGATTTTAAAGCCCCGCCGCCATGCCGACTGAACAGTTAACGAGAGAAAGCGATAATCTGGATTTAGGACAGCTATTGAAAACGCTGGCCGCCGTCAAAAAAGGAGATTTTCTGCCGTATTCCGAATAGCAAACAGGCATGGCGGGAAAAATCGCTGATACGCTCAACGATATTATTGAACAAAATGAGCGGTTGACAGCAGAGCTACAGAGAATTAGTAATGTTGTTGGGAAGGACGGGAAAATTAGCGAACGCGCCTCTAGGAAATGTTCGTGGTTCTTGGTCAAGAATGTGTTGAATCTGTCAATACCCTTGTGACTGATTCAGTTCAGCCGACAGCGGAAACAGCGCGCGTGATCGGGCTGTGGCGAATGGTGACTTATCTCAAATCATTGCCCCAGAAATTGAAGGTAGACCCCGAAAGGGTAGTTTCGCAAACTGCCGAAATGGTCAATACGATGGTGGGGCAGTTGAACTCGTTTGCATCTGAGGTGACACGAGTGGCGCGAGAGGTGGGAACCGAAGGCAAACTGGGCGTACAAGCGGAAGTTCGGGGTGTTGCAGGAACTTGGAAGGATTTGACCGACAACGTCAACTTGATGGCGGGGAATTTGACGGCACAAGTTCGCAATATTGCTGAAGTGACGACAGCAGTGGCAAACGGCGACCTTTCC
Organism: Scytonema sp. PRP1; assembly: GCF_036697665.2. Taxonomy (NCBI): domain Bacteria; kingdom Bacillati; phylum Cyanobacteriota; class Cyanophyceae; order Nostocales; family Scytonemataceae; genus Scytonema; species Scytonema sp. PRP1. Next base: position 53,747 of record NZ_JBAHYJ020000132.1, read on the forward strand.
AAAAAAATTACTGTTAATGTCAATGGTGAAATTCTGGAGTTGAAAAATACCATCAACACAATGGTGGATCAACTTAATTCCTTTGCATCTGAGGTGACGCGGGTGGCGCGTGGGTGGGAACCGAAGGCAAACTGGGCGTACAAGCAGAAGTCAATGGTGTTGCAGGCACTTGGAAGGACTTGACCGATAGCGTCAATTTGATGGCGGGGAACTTGACGGCACAATTACGCAACATTGCCGAAGTGACGACAGCAGTGGCAAATGGCGACCTTTCCAAGAAAATTACTGTTGATGTCAAAGGCGAAATTCTGGAGTTGAAGAACACCGTTAACATCATGGTGGATCAGCTCAATTCCTTCGCATCGGAAGTGACGCGGGTCGCCCGTGAGGTGGGTGCAGATGGTAAACTTGGCGGTCAAGCGGAAGTCCGGGGTGTTGCGGGGACTTGGAAGGACTTGACGGACAGTGTGAACTTCATGGCGGGTTCTTTGACGGCGCAAGTGCGGAACATCGCGGAAGTAACAACGGCGGTGGCAAACGGTGACCTCTCGAAGAAAATTACCGTTGATGTGAAAGGCGAAATTTTGGAGTTGAAAAACACTATTAATACGATGGTGGATCAACTCAACTCCTTTGCCTCGGAGGTGACGCGGGTAGCCCGTGAAGTGGGAACCGAAGGTAAATTGGGCGTACAAGCAGAAGTGCGAGGCGTTGCGGGAACTTGGAAGGATTTGACGGATAACGTGAACTTGATGGCGGGTTCCTTGACGGCGCAGGTACGGAATATTGCCGAAGTTACGACAGCGATCGCCAATGGTGACCTCTCTAAGAAAATTACTGTTGATGTCAGAGGCGAAATTTGGGAGTTGAAGAACACCGTTAACATCATGGTGGATCAGCTTAATTCCTTCGCATCGGAAGTGACGCGGGTCGCCCGTGAGGTGGGTGCAGATGGTAAACTTGGCGGTCAAGCGGAAGTCCGGGGTGTTGCGGGAACTTGGAAGGACTTGACGGACAGTGTAAATTTCATGGCGGGTTCCTTGACAGCGCAGGTACGTAATATTGCGGAAGTGACGACGGCGGTGGCAACAGGTGACCTCTCGAAGAAAATCACTGTTGATGTCAAAGGCGAAATTCTGGAGTTGAAGAACACTATTAATACGATGGTGGATCAACTCAATTCCTTCGCATCGGAAGTGACGCGGGTAGCCCGTGAAGTTGGCACCGAAGGGAAACTGGGGGTACAAGCAGAAGTACGAGGCGTTGCGGGGACTTGGAAGGACTTGACGGATAACGTCAACTTGATGGCGGGTTCGTTGACTTCACAAGTGCGGAACATCGCGGAAGTGACGACGGCTGTGGCAAATGGTGACCTCTCGAAGAAAATTACTGTTGATGTCAAAGGCGAAATTTTGGAGTTGAAAAACACCATCAACACGATGGTGGATCAACTGAGTTCCTTCGCCAGCGAGGTAACACGAGTCGCCCGTGAGGTGGGTTCTGAGGGCAAGCTGGGTGTACAAGCCGATGTGAAAGGTGTTGCTGGTACGTGGAAGGACTTGACTGACAGCGTCAACTTCATGGCGGGTTCCTTGACGGCGCAGGTGCGAAACATTGCCGACGTGACGACAGCGATCGCCAACGGCGACCTTTCTAAGAAAATCACTGTGCAAGTCAAAGGCGAAATTTTGGAGTTGAAAAACACCATTAATATCATGGTGGATCAACTCAACTCCTTTGCATCGGAGGTGACGCGGGTTGCCCGTGAGGTGGGTTCTGAAGGTAAGCTGGGCGTGCAAGCGGATGTGCGCGGAGTTGCTGGAACTTGGAAAGATTTGACCGACAGTGTGAACTTCATGGCGGGTTCCTTGACGGCGCAGGTGCGGAACATTGCCACAGTCACCACGGCGGTAGCGACTGGAGACCTTTCTAAGAAAATCACCGTTGATGTTAAAGGCGAAATTCTGGAGTTGAAAAACACTATCAACACGATGGTGGATCAGCTCAATTCCTTTGCTTCTGAGGTAACGCGAGTTGCCCGTGAGGTGGGAACCGAAGGTAAGCTGGGCGTGCAAGCGGAAGTTCGGGGAGTTGCCGGAACTTGGAAGGACTTAACCGACAGTGTGAATTCGATGGCGGGTTCCTTAACGGCACAGGTGCGCAACATTGCCGAAGTGACGACGGCTGTGGCAAACGGCGACCTTTCTAAGAAAATTACTGTTGACGTAAAAGGTGAAATTCTGGAGTTGAAGAACACCATCAACACGATGGTGGATCAACTCAACTCCTTCGCATCCGAAGTAACACGAGTTGCCCGTGAGGTGGGAACCGAAGGTAAGTTAGGTGTGCAAGCTTATGTTAGAGGTGTTGCCGGTACGTGGAAAGATTTGACCGACAACTTCAACTTGATGGCAGGTAACTTGACGGCACAACTGCGAAATATTGCCGAAGTCACAAAGGCGGTGGCAACAGGTGATCTGTCGAAGAAAATTACAGTTGATGTCAAAGGCGAAATTTTTGAGTTGAAGAACACCATCAATACAATGGTGGATCAACTGAGTTCTTTTGCATCTGAGGTGACGCGAGTTGCCCGTGAAGTGGGAACCGAAGGTAAATTGGGCGGACAAGCCGAGGTGAAAGGCGTTGCCGGTACTTGGAAAGATTTGACCGACAACGTGAACTCGATGGCGAGTAACTTGACGGCACAAGTGCGAGGCATTGCTAAAGTGGTGACGGCGGTTGCTAACGGTGACTTGAAGCGGAAATTGATGCTGGATGCCAAAGGAGAAATTGAAACTTTGGCAGAAACAATCAACGAAATGATTGACACTCTGGCGACGTTTGCCAACCAAGTCACCACTGTGGCGCGTGAGGTGGGCATTGAAGGTAAGTTGGGCGGACAAGCCAAAGTGCCAGGGGCGGCGGGAACTTGGAAAGATTTGACCGACAACGTTAACGAACTGGCTGCTACCCTCACCACTCAGTTGCGGGCGATCGCCGAAGTGGCAACTGCTGTAACTAAAGGCGACTTAACGCGTTCAATTGCCGTGGAAGCAGAAGGTGAGGTTGCCATCCTGAAAGACAACATCAACCAGATGATTGCCAACCTGCGAGAGACAACGCAGAAAAACACTGAACAAGACTGGTTGAAAACCAACCTCGCCAAGTTTACCCGGATGCTTCAAGGTCAGCGCGACCTAGAAACCGTATCTAAACTTATTCTCTCAGAGTTAGCACCCTTGGTGGGAGCTTCTCACGGCGTTTTCTACATCATCGAAACCACAGAAGAAGTTCCGTACTTGAAGCTACTAAGTAGTTACGCTTACCGCGAACGCAGGCATCTTGCTAACCGCTTTTACTTGGGTGAAGGCTTGGTGGGACAATCCGCTTTGGAAAAAGAACGTATTCTGCTGACAGAAGTACCGCACGACTATATCAAGATTAGTTCTGGTTTGGGTGAATTTACGCCGCTGAATGTCGTTGTCTTACCTGTACTCTTTGAAGGACAAGTCACAGCAGTTATTGAACTTGCTTCATTCCGACGCTTTAACGAAATTCACCTGACATTCTTCGACCAACTTACCGAAAGTATCGCGATTGTGTTGAACACCATCGCCGCTAGTATGCGTACTGAAGAGTTACTCAAACAGTCGCAGTCTTTGGCACACGAGTTACAAAGTCAACAAAACGAACTGCGGGAAACCAACCAGCGCTTAGAACAACAAGCTCAATCGCTCAAAGCCTCCGAGGATTTACTGAAGAAACAGCAAGAAGAGTTACAAGAAACTAACGCCGAACTCGAAGAAAGGTCCGAGTTATTAGCTTTACAAAACAAAGAAGTCGAGCGTAAAAATCAAGAAATTGAAAAGGCAAGCCGAGAATTAGAAGAGAAAGCAGAACAACTCGCCCTCTCGTCAAAATACAAGTCAGAATTTCTCGCGAATATGTCCCACGAATTGCGGACACCGTTAAATAGCTTGTTAATTTTGGCGAAATTGCTGACAGATAATGTCGATAAAAACCTCACTGCTAAACAAGTCGAGTATAGCCGTACGATTTACTCAGCAGGCAACGACTTGTTAACGCTGATAAATGACATTTTGGACTTAGCAAAAATTGAATCTGGAACGATGTCAATTGACATAGACCAGATGTTGTTTACAGAATTGCAAGAACACATTGAGCGCACCTTTAGGCAAGTCGCTATTGACAAGGGACTCAATTTCACCGTTGACTGTGCTTTGGATCTGCCGAGAAGCATCCACACTGATGCAAAACGCTTACAACAAGTCTTGAAGAATCTGCTTGCCAATGCTTTTAAATTTACAGAGCGTGGAGAAGTCCGCTTGCACGTCTTCGTGGCAACGCAAGGGTGGAGTCCCGACCAGGGAAGTTTGAGTCGCGCTCAGACTGTGATCGCCTTCGCAGTCAGCGATACAGGAATTGGCATTGCCCCTGAAAAGCAAAGAATCATTTTCGAGGCGTTTCAACAAGCTGATGGTACCACAAGCCGCAAGTATGGTGGTACGGGGTTAGGCTTATCAATAAGCCGCGAAATCACCCGTCTTCTTTGTGGAGAAATTAAACTAACGAGCCGTGTTGGGCAAGGTAGTACGTTTACACTTTACTTACCCCAGTCACTTGGCTATCATCAAGAAATGGGAACATGGGAAGATGGGCAGAGCATTTCACCACATCAGCCCACCACAGCGCTTCGTCAAACACCCCAACCTTTGCTAAGCCCTATGGCTTCTCCTGACAGAAACGCTGCGGGAACAGGACGGCGTAACTCCTCCGGGCAGCCACTTTCGGTACCTAGTCTCCCCCAAGGGCTGACGGACACACCACGCGAGACACCCTTTGCACAAAACGCACCGCAAGCATACGCGAACTCTAGCGCGGAAGAAGCCGAACCTCCTACAACAAACCCCAACACCATATCAGTAGAGCAAGTCACCACTTCTTTGCTTGATGACAGAGGCAATATCCAAGAGGGCGATCGCATACTTCTGCTTGTCGAAGATGACATTCATTTTGCCCGTATTCTTTTAGACATGGCGCGACAACAAGGATTTAAGGGCATTGTCGCCCACAGTGGCAGTACGGGTTTAGGGCTGGCACAACAATTTCAGCCTTCAGCAATCATCTTAGATATCCGCTTACCTGGAATGGATGGTTGGGCAGTGCTGGATCGCCTCAAGCATGACCCAAGTACCCGTCATATCCCAGTTCATATTATGACAGTTGAGGAGGGACGACAGCGCGGATTGCAACTAGGCGCAATTGCTTATATCCAAAAGCCCGTTAGCAGTGAGGCGTTGCATCAAGCATTGACCAAAATCAAAGGTTTCGTCGAACGCCGGGTGAAAAATCTACTCGTCGTGGAAGACGACGAGAATCAACGCCACAGCATTGTGGAATTAATTGGCAACACCGATGTTGCTACCACTGCTGTTCGCACCGGTGCTGAGGCGCTAGAAGCCATACAAAATGGGTATTTTGATTGTGTCGTTCTCGATTTAGGTTTGCCCGACATGAACGGGTTTGAACTGATCGAAAAAATCAAACAACAACCCAATGGTGAAGCACTACCAATTATCGTCTATACTGCCAGAGAGTTGAGTAGGGCAGAAGACACTCAACTTAGGCGCTTGGCAGAGACGATTATTATTAAAGATGTGCGTTCTCCAGAACGTCTGCTTGATGAAACAGCTTTGTTCCTGCACAGAGTTCAGGCAAATATGCCTGCGCCCAAGCGAGAAATTCTGGAACAGTTGCATTCCACTGACTCGGTACTTGTGGGAAAAAAAGTTCTCATTGTAGATGACGATGTGCGTAATATCTTTGCCCTCACGAGTATGCTAGAGCGTTATCAAATGCAGGTCTTATACGCTGAAAATGGCAGAGATGGCATCGAAGTTTTGCAAAATACACCTGATATTAATGTGGTGTTGATGGATGTGATGATGCCAGAAATGGATGGTTATGAAACAACCCGCCAAATCCGACAGAACAATCAATTTAAATCCCTGCCGATTATTGCACTGACCGCAAAGGCAATGCAAGGCGACAGAGAAAAGTGTATTGAAGCAGGTGCATCAGACTACATCACCAAACCTGTAGATATCGAACAGTTGCTTTCACTGTTGCGCGTGTGGTTATTTCGGTAGGATTACGGTTCAGATAACATCGTTTGCAGCTTGCACCAGTTTATAACTTATGTAATGAAAGTGCATGCACTTTCATTACACCCATAGGATTCTCACAAATAATATAATAAGAAATCTGGGTTTAATCACTCCGTATTTACAATAGCGATCGCTCGTTTTTTCACCACTCTGTAAAATGATTATCATTATTGTTAATTATTTTATTTTTTGGTAGTTTTTTTAGCAACATTTTTATCACCACCATAATTTTTATCAATATCAAAAGCTCTAGTATAAAGCAGCAAGTAAAAGTACAATAGATTGTTAATCAGGGGTTATAGCAATTACTGCTTCATTAATACCAATTCTGTGTGAAGCTGCACATTATTTTTCCCCCTCCTAACCTCCCTATGAATCAGGGGAGGTGCCGCAGGCGGTCGGGTTCTTTCTATGCATCTTTATATGGAAACGGTATAACTTAGAATTTGACGATTATTAGGTCAGGTAAACCAAAAAGTTTAAGCTGTGTTTCGTTAAACTTTTCGATTTATCCTGCCAAAGAAACTTGGCGAACTATTAGGTATAAAGGAATAATGTTGAAACGTCGCACAATACTAGCTGGTTTAACTGTACTAGGCTTCACGCTGGCTGTGAGTACAAAAGTCTATGGACAATCCACTAGCGGGTCAGAAGCTTGGCAGACTGTCTACAATGATGCGGTTGCCGGGGCAACAAGGACAGTTACAGTTCCGCTTTTGAGTCCCTTATTATCATTGATCGTGCAAATATTCTTCAACTTGGCAGGTTTTTGGGGCGGTTAATCCTTTGTCTCATACCCAAACAGAAAAAGAGTCTAAATAGACGCTTTTGCAGTGTAATTTTTTGGTAAATTCTCAGCCTGCGATGGCGTTCCGCCCACCGTAGGTGATCGCCTAGCTATATCTCTCATTCGTTAACGCAGATTATCCCATAGCCAAATATTCCATAACCCGTGAGGACTTTTCTTTTTATGTTCAAACCTCGCACAATTTCTAGTGCCTTAACTGCTATTATCCTAGCGTTTGTCATAGGTACACAGATATATATACAACCCGCAGTAGCCGCTGGAGGAACGTGTAATCCAACTGCGGCTAACCTACCTATATGCCCAAGTGCAGCACCGTCGGCGTCCGCTACTTTCGTCGATCCAACTGCTACAATCACCAATCCAACAAATATTAGCTTGGGCGAAAAAGTCTACGTCGCACCGTTTGCCGAGTTAAACGCTACTACAGCCCCCATTACCATCGCGGCAGATTCTAACGTCCAAGACCAAGTGAGAATTCTGGCTTCCGGAACAGGAGTGGAGATTGGTTCGCGAGTCATTATGGCACACATGGCTACTGTCAAAGGTGCAGCCAAAATCGGTACTCAAGGCTCAACAGGACCCTTTAGCGACCCGATTACCAACACTCAGTTCAACAACGATATTGCAGAGACATTTCTCGTCTTCAACTGTGAAATAGATGGTGCAACTATAGAAAGAAACACCGTAGTCAGCTTTCTCTCGCGGGTTGGCCCTGGTGTTACCTTACCTGCTGGTAAAGTTGTCCTGCCAGGTAAAAACGTCACAACCAACCTAGAAGCTAGTAGCGGCACCCTTGGAAAGGTTGCAAACCTGACACAAGCTGACGTTGCATTAATGGAAGGTATCATTGAAGTCAATGAAGCATTTGCCAAAGGTTATACAGACTTAGCTAGAGCAGACTTGACAAACGTACAAGGGATAAATTACGCTCCAGTAACCTTTTTTAACCCCGGAGGTCTGCCGCAGAGAGGTGGGAGTGTCACTCGTGATCCAAACTTCCGTAACCGCATCATCGGTAATATCGTTCTGCAAGATTCTCTGCCACAGCTTGACAACAAAATAGGTAATAGAATTTCGCTGCGTGCTGATGAGGGTCAACCTTTTAATGTCGGGCAAATTGCTGGTATGGCAAACGATGTTGTCTTTCACGCTTTAGAAACAACTAGCTTGACTCTTGGTAATGGGATTGGTTATGGGCCTCGCGCTCTAGTTCATGGCGGTAGACAGGTTGTCAATGGTGTTGCTAATGGCCCTGAGACCAGCGTAGGTGATGCTGTAGGTCTAGCACCGAACTCCGTTATATTCCGCTCAGTTATCGGCGCAAGATCAGCAGTTGGGCAAAGAAGCGCAGTCTTCAACTCTACAGTGGCTCCCAGAACGGAGATCCGTTCTCGAACAATCTATGCCGACAACGGCAGCCTTATTTTACCTGTGGAGTGGTAAGCAATTAACTTTTGCATAATGATGAATTTGAAAAGATTGCCAGTAGTGCTATTAAAATGCCTACGATTGATTCTGCTGTTCACTTTGATATTTGGACTGATACTAAGTGTTGATGACGGTTCATCTTTAGCCGGACAGAACATTGGGCAACCTGGATTTATAGACCCCGTAAATGCTGACATCACCTCCAATCAGCCTCAGGCGGTACAACCTCCAGTCACCGGACTTGTTTCTACATTGTCGGATGAAGTCCAAGAATTACCAGCAGAGCTAATTCGCTGGTCAACTTACTGGCAACTTTGCTGGGAACCATATCCCGAAGCTAAAGAATACGAACTGCAAACGGTGCTTATGGAAGGGAAATCTCCAAAGTTGAAACGTCAAAGCGATCGCTGCTTTCGTATACAAGCTGCATCTAATGAAAACCAAAAATCACAAGGATTACTCAACCGTGAATTAATCTTGTTGATGCATAAGATTCAGCTTGGTTATCGAGTGCGAGCTGTCTTAGATAGCAACCGCGTCAGTGAATGGTCTCAAGTAATGGCAGTCGGTGCAACTACTGTGTCTGAATAGAATGGTACTAGGATAAGCGCATGACAAAATGACTCAGTGTCCCTGAGTTGATGAGCTACGGTTATGAAGAGGTCAATGTAGAGACGTTGCATGTGAGTCCAGCGCTCTTGGTAGGGTTTCCAACGACAGTTACCTACGGCGGGTCTCCCGCCGTAGGTACTGTCTCCTCCGCAGGCGACTGGCGTAAGCGCAAAGCGTGCCGCAGGCTTACGCGTAGCGTGCCGTATCTCCTTCGGAGACGCTGCGCGAACGGCGATAGCCGTGGCGTTAGCCATAGGCATACCCGTTCGCCCTTGGCGTGCCGCAGGCATAGGGCAACGTCTCTACATGTGTACAATCTATGGCACATTCGTGCCACGCGCTCGTCCCTGAGTCCTTACGGACACGCTGCGCGTATCCCTCACGGGATCCGTTCGCGTTCGCGTCCCGTGAGGGATACGCTATCACCAACAATCCTTAACTGAGCCGTATTGTATTATAGGCAATAGGCATTGCCTACCCTACACAAAACCTCTGTAACTGAACGGTATTGAGCCTGCTGCAATCAAAGCATTAGCATTAACGTCTTGTTGTTGCGCAAACAATGTCCCGGTATTGCTATCTTTACTTGGGGTGTTGTTAGCTATTTGAGGCGCTAGTAATGTCTCAAAGATTGTGTCGAGACGACCTGTAACAGCTTTGTCGTCGCTCAGTTGAAGGTTTTTAACGCAGTCAGCGTTTGCACCTTCACCAACTACGAAACTCTCACCTTTAGGAGCGGTTGAGAGCGTGTTGTTGTCCACACCACCGTTGAGCAGCCAATCATTAGGTTGCTTGGTTATGATGTCACTACCACTTCCTTTGCTGTCAGAACCAGATCCAGGTGTAGGTTGAGAATCCGAAGAAACAATACTGCCCAATGTACTTGTAAGCCTGGACGTAGATTCCGGGGCAGGTGCTGATTGGGCTACAATCTCTGAGTTAGATGTAGAGCCTGGTATGTTGCTAATCGGGTTTGTATCACCACTACCAAAGCCCTGAACCCAATAGTTGTTATAAAAACCAACGCCGATATCAGTATATTGGGACCTGAGGATATTAGCTCGGTGTCCAGGGCTATCCATCCAACCTTTTACAACCTGTTCAGGTGTTCTTTGACCTGCAGCTATATTCTCTCCCATCATTCGAGCTTCATAGCCAACTGCCTCTGCTCGATCCCAGGGTTTAGAGCCATCTGGTCCTGTATGACTCAAGACACCACGTTTTGACATCTCTTCAGCATATTTGTCCGCAGCATAGTTCAACTCAGCATTTGCTTTCAGAGGTGAAAGACCATTCTTGGCTCGTTCTTGGTTAGTGAGTTCAAAGACCTGCTGTTCAAATGTCCTGTTGTTTAATTCCATCAATCCGTCCTCCTAAAGATTTGTTCAGATGAATTCAGCAGGGATAACAATTCTGCTGCAACTTTTGGTAGAAGCAAACCTGAGGAGTGTTACTCCGTTTCCACGCAAAGATTACCCATGATCGCAGCTTTCGGAAGCAGGAGAAGCAGGGGGAGAGAAAATAGGAAATTTTACACGCAAAAAGGGGAGTAAGTAAACAGTGAAAGCGTATCTCACCAGAGAAAGTGTGTATGGCAGAATACCAAACATAATTACGGGTAGTGACGAAGCTGCAACAACCGTGCTTGCGACGAGAAAGTCGTGTCTTGGGCGCATCTGCACTACGTGAGCTACAGGCTGTCCTCTTTGGAGACTTCTTTGTCTGGTGTCCCCATGTAAAAGGGGTGAAAGTAGCAGTTGCATGGCTGCCGATTGCTGCAGTTTTCTTTTAGGTGGGCAAAACGAGCAAGGGTATTTTGTAGTTATCGGAACCGCTACACTGTCAGCGGTTTGCTACTTTGCTTTATTCACAACTAAGCAAGTAGAAACAAGTATCTCCACAAAAAAATGAGATACTTGCGAAATCTAGGGGTTAGGATGCAAACCTGTATACGTACGCTCTATGACGTATTTGCTTTAGAAGAAGTATATCAACTTGATCGATTTTTGTATATATAAAAAATCGAAAATAGTCCTTCCGATTTAAAGATAAGTTAAAGTATTACCTTTATGATCGTTAGTCCTGCGTATATGAAGTAAAGCTATCAAAACAAGCTGTTTCAGCAAAAATCATGCCGTTTACTATGTTAAAATTTTCCTCAAGTTGATGAAAATTACAGTAATATTTTTATACTAAAAAATCAACAAAATTAAGTAATAATATTGAGTTTATTTTTTTACTATTGTAGAAATTTCATCAAAAATCGCAAGTGCAATTTTTCAGTGGCTTAAACACAGTTAAAGTAGGGGCACAAAGCAATGCCTTGTGCCCCTACCATGTACTCCATGCAATTGAGAACCGCTATACGTGGGCAAGTAAAATTTTTCAAATGATAATACCTCACAGCCAAACAAAAGTTAACACCAAAGTCCTACCAGGTGTGGTAAAAAATTGGTCTGCTCGCAAAAGTTGGCTACAAACATTATTAAGTGCTTTCACCTTCGGAATCCTCTCCAGTATTACCACCACAACTCCGGTACTAGGAGCAGAGGGAATTGAATTCTTCTATCCTCCGTTTGGTGAGTTTTCTATCTCCACAGCTTCCTTAGAAGTGTTTGCCAAGGAAGGTAAGATTACTAAAGAATTTTCCTTTTATGCTAAACGTGTCCCACCACAGCAGTTGGCACAACTGCGAAACTTCCTCCAAACAAGGTTTAATGTTACCCCCACCCTAGTCTCTCAGTTCAGCTACTCAGCCATTGGTGAAAACTTGCTGAAACGTCTGGGCGAATTGCTACTTACAGAAGCTAGACAAAATGGTTTCTACGCTCTACGTTCTGCGCTCATCTTGGGTGCTGCTGACTCAGAAGGCTTAACTGTTGTGAATGTAATCCGTCGCTATCCTAGCCCAACTATCAGGCTGAATTTGAGCGAAACCCAAGGAATTATCGGTAGCTTATCAGAACTCCTTCAGAAAAGAGATGCAGTTGTTGTTGTACTCAAACAAATAGCAGAAACAGAAGCAGGAAATCAGGCAAGCACGGATTTTTCAAAACAGCCAGACTTACGACGTGCAGGTTCTTTTCGCTTCTCAAAACAAACCCTGACTCTCAATGATAACTCTCGAAGTCGGCGTTTTGAGGCTGATTTATATCTACCTCAAACAGCAACGAAAACTCAAAATACCCAAAAGCCTCCTTTCCCCGTGATCGTGATTTCTCACGGCGTAGCGGAAGACCGGCAGACATTTGCTTACGTGGCTCAGCATTTAGCTTCTTATGGCTTTGCAGTTGCTGTCCTCGAACATCCTGGGAGTGATGCTAAGAAATTTGAGCAATACTTTGCTGGTTTGGCTAGTCCACCACAAGCTACAGAGTTAATTAATCGTCCACTGGATGTCAAGTTTCTTTTGGATGAACTTCAGCGTTTTTCTGAAACTAACCCCACCTTTAAAGGACAACTGAATTTGCAACAGGTAGGCGCAATTGGTCATTCTTTAGGAGGATATACTGTTCTCACCTCGGCAGGAGCAACAATTAATTTTGAGCAAATTCGTAAGGATTGTTATCCCAATCGTTCTTTGAATTTATCAGTTTTCTTACAATGCCGAGCTGGTGATCTGCAAGCTGATAACTATCCCCTACAAGACCAAAGAATTAAAGCAGTGATGGCACTCAATCCCTTGGGTAGTACGATTTTAGGACAAGAGGGATTTCGCCAAATCCAAGTTCCTGTGATGCTGGTTGGAGGTAGTCAAGATATTTTTACGCCAGCTGTACCAGAACAGATTCGTCCGTTTACCTGGCTGCAAACTCAAAATAAGTACCTTGTCTTAATCGAGAACGGAACGCATTTCTCTACTGTGGACAAAATAAATCCTAATACGGGACTTTTACCTGTTCCCCCGAGTTTAATTGGTCCAGATCCGGCGATCGCTCACTCCTATGTCAATGCTCTTAGCTTGGTATTCTTCCAAACTCATTTGATCAATCAACAGCAATATCGCCCTTATCTGAGCGCATCCTACGCCAAATTTATTAGCCAAGCACCGTTAAACTTGAGTCTGGTACAGTCTTTTACAGCCGAACAGTTTGCCCAGATATTTAATGGGACGTATCCACAGTCAGGCACTTCCAAAAGTCAACCAACCTTAAACACGCCCTAGTCACAATAACTCAACTTTTAGCTCACTCTACCTCAAGTTGAGCTGCCGTCACTGCATCAAAAGCAAAAGCCAAAACTAGAGGCATTGGACATTTGAGCAAATAGGTAGACATCACAGCTACAAGTGTGCCAATAACTGCTGAGACCGACCAGAATTTTTCCTGAGATGTCAGTCCCTTTTGAGCTTTAATCAATTTGAGAGTGTGAGTCGGAATTGGCTCAGGCATAACTGCTCCTGGAGGAAATGCCCAGTAGTTGTTACACCGCTCCTCAAAGAGATCTGTCCAGCCATTTTCTAGGCACCATTCCTCAATCCATTCATTACGATAATGCTTCATATTGGGGCTGGGAAGTTGAATTGGCATAATGTTTAGAACCTAAATAGAAATTCCTTGCTAATGTTTGACGACTCAACCAATTGGTATAGAACTAAAGATTAATCACTAATTGTGAAGCTTTGTTAACAGTCTGAAACACCTGTAATAGAGTTGAATTGCTGCTTTGCTCAATTCACAGGCTAACAGTATCTACCCTATTCTTGCATTAAAAAAAAATAAACTTGGTTTGGAAATTTGAAATGCAATAATTCTAAACAAATCAGTGATTGCTCTAAAAACAGTTATGCCGGCTTTCAATTGCATAGAATACCTTTTGAAAGAACGTAGAATGCATTCTAATTGGTGAGTTTTGAGTTTTCGCTCTTGTTGGATGTACTTCACGGATTTGAAAACCGCTACTTTTAGGCTTTAGCTAAATAGCTAGGAAAAAACATATCTACCTTAAGAAATATAAAATATAAATAAATATATATAAAAAAATGTGACAAAAACAAAGCCACCAGAAATCGAGCGTCTATATAGCGCTTCATAGCGCTTCGAGCAATGGTTTTTGCTCAACAATGTAAAGAACTAGAACACAGGAGTCAGGGTCATTCGCAAGTCAGTGTTTCTACGCTGGGCTAGTAGCTTAAGAAAGAGTATCAACAGGTAGAAGCTGCTTTGCAATGACAATATTCAAGGAGACAGCATGCCTGATGCCGACTTTCAGAATAATCCACCATTGATTCTTGTTGTAGATAATGAAAAAGCTTTTCGCTTACTGCTGCAGCGGGCTATGGAGAAGGAAGGATATCGATTTGCCGAGGCGTGCAACGGACAACATTGTTTAGATATTTGTCAGCAACAACCACTAGACATGGTTTTATTAGATGCGATGATGCCAGGAATGGATGGCTTTGCTTGTTGCGCCAAGATGCGAGCTATTTTGGGTGATGATTGTCCTCCAGTTTTGATGATTACTTCTCTTGGCGATCGCAAGTCGATTCATCGAGCTTTTGAGGTAGGCGCAACGGATTACATTACAAAACCAATTGATTGGGAAGTACTGCGTCAACGAGTGCATCGCTTAGTAGCATATAAAGGGGCAATGACGGAAGTACGACACAAAATTCAACGAGAGTGCCAACTCACAGTGCAACTGGAGGAGGTAAACCGGGAGTTGCAAAGCCTTGCTTGTTTTGATAACCTCACTAAGCTCGCGAATCGTCGCTACTTTGATGAATATTTACAGCGCGAATGAAAACGATTGGAAAAAGTCCAATTACCTCTTTCTTTGATTTTGTGTGAAATTGATTTTTTCCCAGCTTACAACGACCAGTATGGAGTTCAAGCTGGAGATGAATGTTTTAGCCAAATTGCTTACACGATTAGCAGCTGCAAGCGGCGAGCAACGGATATGATAGCCCGCTATGATCGTGAGAAATTCGCGATCATTTTGCCAAAAACTGATGCAGAAGAAGCTTGGCTGGTAGCAGAAACAATTCGAGCTTCTGTAAAAGCCCTAGGCATAGTCCATGCTGCTTCAACAGTCAGTAAATTCGTCACGCTTAGTATAGGAGTTGTAAGTGTTATTCCTTCTGCCAAATTATCTGCATCTGATCTCCTGACAATAGCCCACTCATCTGTTGAGCAGGCAAAGCAGGAAGAATGCGATCGCGCTTTTGTCCCGATCTTGGGGCGCGATGCTTCCTCTGGAAGCCACCCAAAGGGCGATGGGCTACGCCCCGCCCAAGGCGATTGCACAGGTGCCAGTACCCTAAAGGGCAATCGCGTTGTGATATCAAATCCGGTAGCATCTGAATTATAAAAAAACCACAGAGACGCTGAGGGCGCACCAGAGAGAGGAAGGAGAAATCATTCCTATACAAACGGTTTGATATGATTCTATCACTCTAAAGTCTTGTAACATAGTGGTGCTAAGCTTAAAAGCAGCATCTAAACACCAAACTGGCTAATCAATATGTTTTGGCGGGGATTGGCGGCTGTACTTTCGCTCATGAGTGTCTTGTTTTGTGCCTCCCCTGCACTGGCAGACTGGACTCATCCTATGTCATTTAGCAATGCAGAGTTGACAAATCGCGATTTTTCTGGTCAAAGTTTGCAAGCCGCAGAGTTTTCTAACGCTAATATGGAACTGACTAACTTCACGGGCGCTGACTTGCGAGGAGCAGTTTTGAGTGCTTCTGTAATGACGAAATCTAATTTGCACGGAGCAGATTTAACAAATGCAATGGTAGATCAGGTAAACTTAACAGGGGCAGATTTGAGTGATGCTGTTTTAAAAGAAGCCCTCTTGTTCCGCGCTACATTTAATAATGTAAATATTACTGGTGCAGATTTTACTGACGCAATTCTAGATAAAGCGCAAATTAAGGAACTGTGCCAAAAAGCAAGTGGTGTAAACTCTAAAACTAACGTGGAAACTCGTAATTCCTTGGGGTGTCGATGAAGCGTGTTGGTGTCATTGGTGGCGGACAATTGGCATGGATGATGGGAGATGCCGCAAAGAAGTTGGGAGTAGAATTGGTGGTACAAACTCCTAGCATCAACGATCCAGCTGTATCTATATCAGTAGACAACATTTTTGCCTCTGTGGATGATGCTCACGCTACGGCTGAACTTGCTAAGAAATGCGATGTCATCACCTTTGAAAACGAGTTTGTTGACATACAAGCTTTATCAAAGTTGGTACAACAAGGGGTTTGCTTCCGCCCTCAACTCGAAGCTTTGACTCCCCTTTTAGATAAATATCACCAACGCTGTTATTTACGCGATTTGGGTTTACCCGTTCCTCGGTTTGTCGCCCTAGACTTGGCTTTTGCTGATGATGCGACTTTCAACCAACTGGGCTTTCCTCTGGTTCTCAAAACCCGACGCCACGGTTATGACGGTCAGGGGACTTTTATAATCAAGGGAATAAAAAGTTTAAAGCAAAAATTAGAATTACATAACATAAATGAAAGTCAAAATATTTTTCTTCTAGAAGAATACATTCCTTTTGAACGGGAATTAGCAGTCATTGCGGCGCGTTCTTTTCGTGGCGAAGTTGTCATTTACCCAGTTGTAGAAACCCAGCAGGAAGAACAGGTGTGTCGCCGAGTGATTGCACCTGCTGATATTTCACTAAACGTGGCTGTTGAAATAGAAAAGATTGCCCGCACTTTACTAAATAGTCTCCAATCTGTGGGAATTTTTGGTATAGAGTTATTTCTTACGGCAGATGACAAGGTGCTGGTGAATGAAGTAGCACCGCGCACTCACAACTCAGGGCATTTCTCTATAGATGCCTGCGTGACTTCTCAATTTGAGCAGCATCTGCGAGCAGTTTGTGGTATGGAGTTAGGTAACACTGCTATGATTTGCCCGAGTGCTGTTATGGTTAACCTCTTGGGCTATGAAATTTCCCAGAGTGATTATATGAGCAAGCGCCAGCAAATAGAGCAAATTCCTCAAGCACGCGTCCACTGGTATGGAAAAAGTGAATCGCGTCCTGGGCGCAAGCTAGGACACGTCACCGTTTTACTCGATAATCACAATCAGGAGCAGGGGATGCTTGCCATTGCCCGAAATATAGAATCTATCTGGTATCCAAATTGAATCTGCCAAAAATTTTCATCTGGGGACACACAACCGATTTTTGAAAGCTATAATAGTTTTGTTGCACTGCAACGTTGGTGACTGCCATAAAGTTTTTTGATCTATGTCCGAAAAGAAAAGGGAACCAAATAATTCTCGTGGCAGTAGACCGGACTAAGTATCCGGAAACTTTAAACGAGAGACATCGGTACCCACCTGGTTTATCCAGGTCATAAACTTAGGTAAAACGGCGTTGCGGTCGACAAAATATAGAGCTCCCTTGGTCAATTAGAACATGGGAGCTTTAATTATAGAAAATGAGTCTATGCCCGTAGGGCAGGGTGTAAGGGTATAAGGGTGTGAGGGTGTAGGGTAAAAGAAGCAGGAGCACGCTACGCTCAAGAGCTCTTAGAACAAAGCAGGGAAAAAAGCTAATGGAAAAGAACTCTTCTCTTCCCAGCACCCTGCGCCCTGTTCCCCTTCTTCCTCCCCCTACACCCTTACACCCCCACTCCCCTATCCCCAGTTCTGGTCACAAATGTAATACATAAGCAAACTTCACGTGTATTTGGCAATTAACATCCATAAGCTTGTTTTAGGCTTCATAATTTATAGATAATGTTCGTATCTTGTCAAGAAAAATCTCTGTAAAGTCATCCGAATCTAGATACCAATAAGGGTTAAAATCGCAACAATTAAGCGAAATTTTGGTTAAAGCTGTAAAAAATTGTTAAAAAACCTGATGAATGCCGCGTTTCCAGCCTCGGTTTTCCAACTAGACAACGGTTTAACTTTGATTCATCAAGAAATTCCTACTACCCCTGTAGTTGTGGCAGATGTTTGGGTACGTGCAGGTGCGCACTTAGAAAAAGAACCGTGCTTCGGTATGGCTCACTTTTTGGAACACATGATTTTTAAAGGGACTGCGACGCTAGCGCCAGGGGTATTTGATCAAAAAATTGAAAATCGAGGTGGAGTAACCAATGCGGCGACAAGCCACGATTACGCCCATTACTCTCTCACCACAGCAGCAGTGCATCTAGAAGATACTTTGCCCCATTTGGGAGAGTTGCTACTTAATGCGGCAATACCAGAAGATGAATTTAGCCGCGAACGGGATGTTGTGCTAGAAGAAATTCGTCAAGCACATGATGATCCAGATTGGATAGGATTTCACGCTCTGATCTCTAGCGTCTACCAACATCATCCTTACGGACGTTCCGTGTTGGGTAGTGAGCAAGAATTAATGCAGCAATCTCCAGAGATCATGCGCTCTTTTCACCGCAATCACTACCAACCAGAAAACATGACGGTGGTGATTGTCGGCGGAATACCCGAAGAATCTGCTATGAAATTAGTGAGCCGGACATTTGTTGATTTTGGCAATCGCTGCTGTGATTCTCCGGAAAAAAAAGAAGTGACACCAGTCATAGCTGGAATTCGCCGTCAAGAACTTCATTTACCTCGTTTAGAACAGGCGCGGTTGTTAATGGCGTGGACAGGACCTGGAGTGGAACAAGTTTGCACTTCCTATGGTTTAGATCTGCTGTCTGTATTACTTGCAGAAGGGCGGACTTCCCGTTTAGTGCGCGATTTGCGGGAAGAGCAGCAATTGGTACAAGGTATTTGCAGTAATTTTTCACTGCAACGAGAAGCAAGTTTATTTACAATTACAGCCTGGTTAGAACCAGAAAATGTAGAACGCGTGGAATCGTTAATTCGCCTTCACTTGAATGATTTAATATGCAACCGAATCAGTGAGCAGGAACTAACACGCTGTCAACGCTTGCTATGTAACGATTATGCCTTTTCAACCGAAACACCAAATCAACTTGCAGGGCTTTATGGATACTATAACACCATCGCCCAAGCTGAATTAGCAGTGACTTATCCCTGGCAAATTCAATCTTATAGTGCAAAAAAACTGCAAAAATTAGCACAAGAGTATCTTTCACCCAATCATTACGCGGTTACAGTACTCAAACCCTGTTAGTCATAAGTCATTCGTCATGAGTTATTAGTATCAAAAACAAATGACAAAAGACCGCCCGTAGGGAAAACGTAAACCCTGCGGACAGGCTATGAATTACGCGTAGCGTCTCCGACGGGACAAGGAAAGGTAGGACAAATAACAAATGACAAAGGACAAATGACAAATGACAACATCTGTGCAAAAATCGCATATCCATCGCACTGTATTGAACAATGGCATTGTAGTGCTGGTGGCAGAAAATCCGGCTGCGGATATTATTGCAGCGCGGATTTTTATCCGGGCTGGGAGTTGTTATGAAAACCAGGAGCAAGCTGGGTTAGCACATTTGCTATCAGCGGTACTAACGAAAGGCTGCGAGGGACTTTCGAGTTTGGAGATTGCAGAACAAGTCGAGTCTGTCGGGGCGAGTTTGGGCGCAGATACTGCTACTGATTATTTTTTGCTGTCGTTGAAGACAGTTACATCTGATTTTGCAGAAATTTTGAGTTTGGCATCACGGATTTTGCGATCGCCGACATTTCCAGAAACAGAGGTAGAACTAGAACGGCGTATTGCGCTACAAGATATTCGCTCGCAACAAGAGCAGCCGTTTACCATTGCCTTTGACCAATTGCGGGATGCAATGTATCAAAATCATCCTTATGCAAGGTCGGTATTGGGAAATGAAGCCACAATGAGCCGCTTAACTCGGAAAGACTTAGTCCAGTATCATCAGACTTATTTCCGTCCAGATCATGTCGTGATTAGTATTGCTGGACGAATCACACCAGAAAATGCGATCGCTCTTGTGGAAGGAGTTTTTGGAGATTGGCAACACGCAACTCAGCCGCTGCAAAAACTAGATTTACCAGAACTCAACGTTGAACCCCAAATCAAAATTAAGCCCCAACAGACACAGCAGTCCATCGTCATGTTAGGTTATTTGGGACCATCGGTGCTATCTTCTGATTACGCTGCATTGAAGTTGCTCTCTACTTACTTGGGAAATGGTCTTTCCAGTCGCTTGTTTGTGGAATTGCGCGAAAAACGCGGCTTGGCTTACGAAGTCTCGGCATTTTACCCCACACGGCTTTTTCCAGCATCATTTGTTGTTTACATGGGTACAGCACCCGAAAATACCCAAGTAGCTCTTCTTGGTTTGCAGACAGAAGTTGACTTACTCTCCAGAGCGCAGCTAGAGGAAGATGCACTCCAAGCGGCTAAAAACAAAATACTAGGGCAGTACGCCTTGGGCAAACAAACCAACGCGCAAATTGCCCAAATATATGGTTGGTATGAAATTTTGGGACTAGGAATTGATTTTGATCGGAACTTTCAGGAAACAATTGCCTCAGTTACTGCTCTTGATGCAATGACAGCTGCTTCCCGATATTTACGGGAACCTTATGTGTCATTAGTTGGTCAAGAAGAAGCGGTGAATAGTGCAATTGTATATTTTAATTCTTAATAAAGATTTAAAATACCGCAACTATAATAGTTGCATTATACACCAATTACCGATAAGTGTATTAGCATGAGATTACCCAGGGGCAATTCCCATGAAAGACAGCATGAAAATAAGTATCTTAAGTAGCTTAGGGTTTCTCAACCCGTCCGTAAATTGCTGTGCAATAAAAAGGGAGCAGAGGTATAAATCTTTGTTAGGGGTTGAAATACTGCTCTACTGTGCTATGTCTGGGTTGCTTGGCTTCTCTGCTACAGTATCGGTTGCAGCTCAACCACAACAAATCGCACAGACAAGTTCGCCGGAAGCCATCAACCGTCCGACTCTCCAAGTTGGTAGCAAAGGAGAGCGTGTCACGGAACTTCAAGCAGCTTTAAAACTTTTGGGCTACTACACAGGGACAGTAGATGGAGTTTATAACGAAAGTACCGTCCTCGCTGTTTCCCGCTTTCAGGAAGCTGCAGGTTTGAAAGCAGATGGTGTTGTTGACGCAACGACTTGGCAAAGGCTCTTTCCAAACGAGCCAACGGTGGCGTCTTCTGGGTCGTCACCCAATACAAGCAGGTTTCCTGTTCCGTCTGGGACTTCCAACACCAATAGGGTTGTTGTTCCGACTTCAGATTCAAGACCTACAACATCAACTGCAACTACCGACACCACAGTTGCTACTTCCAATCCGGAGCCAAGATCTACAACTTCAACGACAACCACTAGCATCAGAACAGAGAATTCCAACCCGGAACCAAAACCTGTAACACGGAATACAGCGACCACCACTAGAGCAGAGAATTCCAAACCGGAACCAAAACCTGCAACACGGAATACAGCGACCAGCACCAGAGCAGAGAATTCCAAACCGGAACCAAAACCTGCAACACGGAATACAGCGACCAGAACTAGAACAGAGAATTCCAACCCGGAACCAAAACCTGCAACACGAAATAGAACTGCTAGTTCACAAAGGACGTACACACCACAATCAACATCTACTCGTTCTCAACAAACCACTCGTCCTACCTCAACGACTCGTACTCAGCAAATTTCTTCAATTCAATACACCTCAGAAGGATTAGCGATTTTACGTCTAGGAGCGCGTGGTTCTGAGGTTACTAAGTTGCAAAGACGACTGCAAAGGCTCGGTTTCTTGAATGAAGGCGATGTTGATGGCAATTTTGGCGCAGCAACCGAGGCTGCAGTGATAGCTTTACAAAAGCGTTATGGTTTGGATGCTGACGGTGTCGTTGGTGGAGGAACTTGGGAGATTCTCATGCGGCGGCGCGGACGATAAACAATTCAAAATTCAAAATATAGCAATCCTAAATTCTTGGTGAACAACAAGATTCCCGACTTCTTCAAGAAGTCGGGAATCTTAGCGAAGTAGCTAAATTTTAGCTTTTGCAAAATTGGCTCTATATTTTTATGAAACCGTTGCAAAGTTGAATTGAAACCAACCCCTGTAATACGATAAAGATACCCCCAACAACAAGGTATCATTAAATGTCAGTGCCTAAAAAGTCTATTTTTTTAAGAAAAAATAAAAACTAAGAAGATTCTAAAAAAACTTATGAAACACTTTTTATTAACTTGGCTAGGCACTGCAGTAGCGTTGCTCATTACAGCTCATATTGTTCCTGGATTTTCTATAAAGAATTTTGTAGCTGCTCTTGTTGCTGCGATAATTATCGGGTTAGTAAATGCAATAATTAGACCTTTTTTAAGCATTTTGACATTTCCTATTACCTTGCTCACTTTTGGGTTATTTACATTTGTTATTAATGCTCTGACTTTATTGATAGCAAGCGCCCTTACCCCCCGTGAGCTTTTTGAAATTAGTGGTTTTGGGGCTGCTTTGTTAGGTTCAATTATGTTAGCAATAGTTTCTAGTATTATTAATTATTTTTTAAGAAGGATTGAGTAAAGGGAACTGGGGATAGTCAACAGTGAACAGTGAACAGTGAACAGTGACCAAAAAACTGGTAACTCGAAACTGCGCTGGTACATGATAACTGATAACTGATAACTGATAACTGATAACTGTCCCCAGTACCCAGTCCCCTTTATGAGTTTGGTAACATTTGAGCAACAGCTACCGTTACCGCTCTTGGTTGCCCTTCTAAACGGAAAATTTGTTTAGCAACTAGTAACTCCCCTAACTTTTGTGTTGTGCCCTGATGGGGAGACTCTAGGGGGGTGAGGTTAGATGCTGCACACAAAGCAGCAGCTTCCGCCACGCTAGGGGTTCCCACTTGTTTGGCGACAACTTTAGATGGGTTGGGGACTGAGACTTTGTTGAGAACATCAGAGGGAAATGTTTTCAAAGGCAAATTACGTTGGTGGCAAAGTTCCACTAAACCAGTTTCATGAGATTTAATATCAATAGTCGCAATACCTGCGATCGCACTTTCTGCCAGTTGATTTTCTCTAAAAACGTGTGCAATTGCCTTTTGGATCAACTGTCGTGAAGTTCCCCTCCCACACCCAATTCCCACCCACAAAACCCGATGGCTGCTTGCTACTTCCATCATTTGCCTCTTTAATTTATACTTACTTAAAATTTTAAAATTATAAAGTTTGAGTAATTTTTTTGCAAAGAAATACAGTATTAATACCATCAATACTTTTGCCACTCATACGTAAGCCTATATAATTAGGAAAAATTGAAGCATCTTAATACACACTTTAATTCCAAGAATCTACCGCAAGTAAATACATTTCACGTTTAGCCAGGGTGAAATAGTCAACACAGGTGTATCTATCACTCGTTGTAAATTCAACAAAAAACACCAGTGTGGCAAATGACTACGGAAATAGAGCAAAAAAACGCCCTCAGAGTAAGTGGCGTAAGTCTTTTTATATCTCATTTCCAAATACACAGTTCACCTGCAGGAGCTAGTTGCATGGCATCAATCACAAGCTTAAAGACAAAACTTAAAACCAAAGTCAAAAAGCTAACAGTATTATTTGGCAGTGCTGCTGTGATGACATTGGGCATGAACGCCTCAGCAATGGCAGCAACAATGTACGATGTCACCAACTTAGGTAATGTAGGTCAATTTTATTTCAATTACGCCTTAGGCATTAATGATGCAGGTCAGGTGGTAGGTTCTTCAGGTATTAATCCTAATCGCGCCTTTTTGTGGAACAGCAGCACTGGCATGACTGACCTCGGCACCCTTCCAGGAGGGAGGGACAGTTACGCCTATGGCATCAATAATGCAGGACAGGTGGTGGGGTCTTCAGATGGCCAGGGCTTTTTGTGGACCAGTAGCACTGGCATGACTGCCCTTGGTACGAGTGCTGCCAATGCTATCAATAATGCAGGACAGGTGGTGGGTGGGGAGAATCGCGCTTTTTTATGGAGCAGCAGCACCGGTAGTACTGATCTTGGTACCCTCCCAGGTGGGTCTTCCAGTCGCGCCTCTGACATAAATGATAATAGCCAGGTGGTGGGGACATCCAGTACCAGCAATGGCACATCTCACGCCTTTTTATGGAACAGCAGCACTGGTATGACCGACCTTGGCACCCTCCCAAACAAGAATTCCAGTTCTGCCTCCGCTATCAATAATGCAGGTCAGGTGGTGGGGAATTCAGGTAATAGCAATGGCAGTCAAGGTAGTCGCGCCTTTTTGTGGAGCAGCAGTACTGGCATGGTTGACCTCGGTCTGCCGCCAGGTCGATTTCCTGCTTCCGATAATGACTCTAGTTATGCCAATGATATCAATGATTTAGGACAGGTGGTGGGGAGTTCAGATAGCACCTTCAACGGTCGTCGCGCCTTTTTGTGGAGCAGCAGTAATGGCATGGTTGACCTTAACACCCTAATTGACCCTGGGATAAGGCTGGATACAGCAACAGCTATTAATAACAAAGGTCAGATTGTCGGTTATAGCAGAGCAGGTTCATATGACTATCGTGCTTATTTACTAACTCCTAAATCATCCACACCAGTGCCAGAACCCTTGACAACAGGCGGTAGCATACTTGCAGGAGCTGGTTTAGTCTATCTGCGTCGCCGCTATGGTCGCCTATATCGATCGCAGAACAAGCCCCTACAAGAATAATTTTATTCACCACTGCTTCGACCATTCCAGACATTTAAGTACATTTGTACCGGGGGAAGTTCCGTTTCAACTGCATGACGACTCAACCACCTGGAGCCAACCCGGACAAATATTCTTACTCCTGTGCGCCCGCTATGCGCAGGCTCCGTACGACACCGGGGTAGTCATTAAACTCTGCGAGCATCAAAGCTGTATAACCACCCTGATTTTTGACATTCACGTCTGCCCCAGCCTGTAGCAACAATTGCACCGCCTCGCCATAACCCCGCGAAGCTGTCCACATCAACGCTGTCGCCCCTGCTGAGTCTTGCAGATTCACATCTGCTTGCTTTGCCAGAAGCTGGTGGATCACGCCTATATGGTTGCGTTCTGCTGCCTTAATCAAAGCGGTTTTTCCATCATCGGCTCGAGTATTGACATCAGCACCATAATCTAGTACGAACTTCACAATTTCAGTGTGTCCCTGGGTTGCTGCTAGTGTCAACGGGAACTCACCCAAGTTTTTTTCGTTCACCTTCGCTCCTTGACGCAGCAGTGCTTCGACAATTTGGCTGTGTCCCTGCAAAGCTGCTAAAAGTAGCGGTGTATCTCCTAAATGGTTCCTGATTTGCACATTAGCATTTTGGCTGAGTAAGACTGCTACCACATTGGTATAACCTTCTACCACAGCAAGGTGCAAAGCTGTTTCACCATCTTTATCTTGAAGATTGACATCAGCACCGTGAGCAAGTATTGCTGCTGCGATCGCACTATGTCCCGCTGCTGCTGCTGCTGATAAAGCCGTACTTCCATCAAGGTTTCGCAGCTTTACATCAGCCCCTGCTGCTAACAGTGCTTGCACAACTTCCAAATGTCCCAAGTCTGCCGCAATCATCAATGCGGTTTCTCCCTCTTCATCTTGAGCATTGACATCTGCATGAGTTTGTAGTATTGCTTGTACAACTGCGGTATGTCCAGCGCGTACTGCCACCTCAAAAGCTGTGTCCTCATCTTTATCTTTGACATCTACCTTGGCACCAGCAGCAAGCAAGGCTTGCACCACCTCCGTGTGTCCTTTGAGAGCGGCTACCATCAAGGCAGTGCTGCCATCTTCATTCGTGGCATTGACATCCGCACCTCTAGAGAGTAAAAGCTTTACAATGTCAAGACTGTTAGCACTCGCTGCTAACATCAAAGCCGTCAACCCATAGCGCTTTCTTTTCAAGTTGATGTTGGCACCTGCATCAAGAAGCGATCGCACAATTTCGGTGTAGCCTAAATGAGCCGCAAACATTAAGGGCGTAGTGCCATCGCGATCGCCCGTGTCTACAACAGTATTAGCATTCAGCAGTGAATGCACCTGCTTGATATCACCATTTCTAGCAGCCGACAGCAGCAAGATATCGTTATTTTTAATCATTAGTCATTGAGTCATTAGTCATTAATTGGGAGCCGGAAGGTGGAGATCACAACTGGTGGAGTTTTTCCGATCTCCCTCATCTGTCAATCTCATCTTCCCATCTACCTATTCCCAATTAGGTTATGCTAATTTTTATGAAGATTTAAGGATAAGGGGAACAGCTATGAATTTGGAACTTTCACCATCAGTAAAATACTGGTCAAACTTCTTTCACCCAGTCTTAATGTGGGCGCTCTTACTACTTTCGTTATATGCAGCATACCTAGGACTGCAAGTCCAACGTACCAGAAATGCTGAGGGTGAACAAAAGAAAGAATTAGTAAAAGGTAGATACAACGTTAAACACTACCAAATCGGCTCTATACTTTTGGCTTTGATGGTGACAGGCGCTGTTGGTGGTATGGCTGTTACCTATATCACCAATGGTAAGTTGTTTGTTGGACCTCACCTACTAGCAGGGCTTGGTATGACAAGTTTAATTGCCTTCTCTGCTTCTCTGTCGCCTTTTATGCAAAAAGGGGCAAATTGGGCGCGTATGACTCATATTTTGTTAAACTTTGCCCTTTTAGGTCTATTTGTTTGGCAGGCTCTTAGTGGCGTGGAAATTGTCCAAAGAATTCTCAGTCAAGCATAGTAGTTAGTTATGACTCATGAGTCAATAGTCAAGAGGATTCTCCTGACTATTGACTCTTGACTTAGCGCTTTTTATTGGAATTGATCCCAAAGGGAATACCACATGATTGGTGAAAATCTTCCTGCACTTTGCGAGTCAAGCGGCGAGAAACTTGGCGGACAATTTGGTTAAGTAGGCGATCGCCTGTAGATTCAATTAAAGACTTGGGTAATCGCTGAATAAACTTGGGAAAGTGAATATCGACTGTCAAATCCAATTCCCATTCGACTCGTGTCATTTCACCAACGCTGATTGAAGCATCGTTTGTCACGTTTTCTACTAATCGTAGGGAAGAGCGGTAGTCTACATCATAACCAGGAGGCTGATAGTCAGGAACGGCGATCGTACGGGTACGGTAGACCCCTTCCTCTGGCGGTAACAGTTCCAAACCAATTTTTGGCTCTACTTCATAACCAAAAGCGCCAAAGCGACCGATGACTAAAGCATAGCCATTTTCCCCCAGAGGTTCCACTTTCATCGGTTCAGCACACCGGGAAAACCATGAAGCGTGACTATCGAGATATTCTGCAACGGTTCCAGGTGCAGCGTACATTTCCATACAGTCGCTATAACGACCGTAAAACCTTGTTGGTGTCCCTACAGCTTTCTCTTGGGTTCCGTCAGGTGCTTCTTCTAGAGTCGATGTCACGGACAAGACTGCTTCAGTTGTTTCAAACGATTGACAATCGGTGTTTTTTGAAAGCATAAAAGGGTTCTTCTATAGTGAGAGCGTTTGTCTAAATTAAGAATTCCCCTCGCAGGGACAAAGTTTCGCACTAAATCCCCATTTTGGCGGAAATCTCAATCATCTGTCATATAGTTCATCTAATCTCTACATAATCTCTACAATAGAAAACTGAAAAACAGATACTAGTTTTCTAGGATAGCGCTTATTATGAAAGCATTAGTAGCAGGGGCAACAGGTGAGACAGGTCGCCGAATAGTACAAGAGCTGATAGCGCGGAATATTCCCGTTCGTGCCTTAGTGCGGGATGTACAGCAAGCAAGGAGTATTTTGCCAGCGGACGCCGAGTTGGTGCAGGGCGATGTGTTAAAACCAGAAAGCATAACTGCTGCTTTGGGAGACAGCACAGTACTACTGTGTGCCACTGGCGCAAAACCAAGCTTTGACCCGACCGGACCTTATAAAGTGGATTATGAAGGAACTAAAAATTTGGTAGATGCAGCAAAGGCAAAGGGAATTGAGCATTTTGTCTTTGTTTCTTCTTTGGCTGCTTCTCAATTGTTCCATCCACTGAACTTGTTCTGGCTGATTTTGGTTTGGAAAAAACAAGCTGAGGAGTACCTCCAGAAAAGCGGTCTGAACTATACTATTGTGCGACCAGGTGGTTTAAAAAATGAAGATAACTCCAACTCAATTGTGATGCAAAGCGCTGATACATTGTTTGATGGCAGTATTCCCCGGCAAAAAGTCGCCCAGGTTTGCGTTGAGGCATTGTTTGAGCCAGCAGCCAAAAATAAAATTGTAGAGATTGTTGCGAAGGAAAACACTCCCGCGAAAAGCTTTGGAGAACTTTTTGCGAATGTCGCCTAAGTTAAGTACTGGGTACTGAGTTAAAAGTTAATAGTATAATAACTATTGACTTTTGACTCATTTTGTGAAAATTTCCTGAATGAGTGCGTCGAACACTGTTGTTATATTTTGATGACAATAGCAGGTAACTGTAAGGAGTCGGACTCTGAAAAAAGGCTTAGAACGCAAAGGCGGCGTTGAAGAACTCATAGGACCAATAGCCGCACTTCTTGGCTTGGTATGTTTGTTGCAGTGGTATGTCTTTGGAGATTTGCGATCGCATTCTGATCCCACCTTTGGCAACAAACAGCCTCCCTTAGTTATGAAAGGGGGCGATCCTTACATCCGCGCTTTAATGCGAACTATCTCAGCCAGTGAAGCAAGTAGTTTTCGTCCTTATTCAGTGTTGTATGGTGGACGCCACGTTGACAACCTCAGCCGCCATCCTCAGGTATGCGTCACCATTGTCACAGGTCCCAACAAGGGAAATTGTTCTACAGCTGCTGGCAGGTATCAAATCATTAATACTACCTGGTATAATCTAGCTCCTCGCTATCACCCAAAGCCAGGACAATTTATGTTTTGGGTTTCTTATAGTTTTGAAGCAGAGTATCAAGACGCAGTGGTTTACCGGTGGCTGAGCGATCGCCAATTCTGGGGAACTGATATTTCTCAACAACTGCGCCAAGGAAAGTTACAAGAAGTTTTGCGGCGGCTGTCTCCTACTTGGACAAGTTTGGGATATGGTATTGAAACTAATTCTGTGACTCGATCTTTACCACAGATTTATCAGAAAATTTTGCAAGAAGAATTAAAGGCGGCTGGAAAATCACTGTGAGGAATGCAGTAGGCATTTCTATCGCAGTCCGCCCTTGGATTTGTGAAATACCTCCCCCAAGTCTTCCTTGTCTTCGGGAGCATCCCAAATGTTTGAGTTTATTTTAAAACGCAAAGGGTCGCAGAGGTTGGCGCAGCGAAAAGTTCTGCAGGAGGTGAGACCAGTGCTGCAGGAGGGTTTCCCTCCGTAGGCAACTGGCTCTCCCGTTGGGGTTTCCCGACCTAGGAAACTTTTCAAGACAAAGGAACACAGAGTGTGAATCAGAGCTACTTTGTTTTGCGTTTTGAAAAAATTGGGATGCTCCCTTGTCTTCCCTTTTTCACAAAATCAAAGAGGATTGCTATATGTGTCGGCTGTCCTCATCATTTTCTCCAATATCTGCCAACCCATGACATTAGTCCTACTCAAGATTCCTACGAAAGTCATGTCGGGTTTATGACTTCCATACCTGTTGTATGACAGAGTGAATTTCTATCTTAGATATTAAGTCGGCTAAAAATTGCACCGACTGAATCTAAGATAATTGAAAGGAGATTTATTGATGAAACGCATTATCGCAGGTACAATGCTTGCTCTACCATTAGCTATTGCCTCGATACCAACACAGGCATCGGCATTCGAGGTTATCGTAAACCCTCGCGTTCACACAGTTCCAACCAAAGCCGTAGTTGCTAGGCGAATTCAACGGCAGCGGTTTGAACGCCAGAGGTGGGTTCCTGGACGTTGGGAGAGAAGACAGAACCGTCGGGTATGGGTTCCTGGTCATTATGAGCGTTACTAGGAGCAAACTGAGCTCAACTTGACCGATTTTTAGTTAACTTAGGGGATGTATGAAGGGTGCAAATACCTGGTTAGAGGCAATGCCCACATTAACTCTAACCAACTTTCCCGTCAACTTTAGCGAAGGCAGACAACTTTAAGCTAAGCAAGTATGAAATCAAGCTTTAATTATAATTCTATCAAACATTTAAAAGATTCTACCTCAACGAAAAATCTTCTAAGATTTTCAACAAATGACTTGACATTCTCAAAATGAATATTATGTCCAGAACTGTTAATAACTTTTAGCAGGCAATATTTACAATTTTTAGTCATTTTTGTATTTAAATCTATAAATTTTTCATCATACTCTCCTGCTAATAAAAGCAAAGGATTTTTATTCTCCTTCAGTTTTGTCCATAAAGAATGTTGAGATCCAGTCCCCATTAATCGCAGTGATTTCGCTAATTGAATGGGATTATTTTGCAAACGAACTTCTATAATGTGCTGAAATTGGGAATGGTTTTTGATACAGCCAAAAATAGGCTGATTGTACCAGTTGGATAGAAAAACAGCAAAATCATTCTTATTAACACTTCTTTCTAATTTCCTGGCTATTTGCTCATCACGTTTCACTCGTTCTACTCGTTCTGCTTCTGTAAACAAACCAGGAGAAGCTGATTCTAAAAGAACTTTAGAAAAACGGTGAGGAAAATGTAGGGTGAGGTATAAAGCTAACCTCCCTCCCATCGAATAACCAACCAATAAGCATTTGGTAATTTTTAAATCGTCTAGTAAATTGATTATGGCATGGGCAGTGTTTGGCATTGTATAACACTCATCACCACCTAAAACTTTGGTTTCTCCATGTCCAGGAAGGTCAACTGCCAGACAGTAAAATTCATGAGACAGTAATGAGATAGCTTGATCAAATTCATGGCTGTTACCCATGAATCCGTGTAAAAAAAGAATCAGTGGTTTATCTGGATTGCCACTGAAAGAATAGTGAAATTGATAATTTTCAATCATCATATTTAGTTTAGAAAGGGTGTGCTTTGCATATATTTACGAAATTAACTCCTGTTTTTTGAAAAATGCAAATTGCACACAAGTCCCCTAGGGTAAAAACCTATCCAATGCCGCTTTAAGTTGTTCCAGTTCAACTTCAATATCGCCTCTTTTGCCGCTCTAGCAATACACTCTGTTAAATGTTCATCTAGGACAATTCGCGCCACCCGATCCAGCGCTCCCCGCACTGCGGCAATTTGGAGTAATACATCAGGACAAGGACTACTTTGCTGCACCATTGTTTTGATGCCGCGAATGTGCCCTTCTATACGTGACAGCCGATTCTACTATTCGCCGCAAAGACTCTTCGCTATGAACGTGAGAATGAACCAACTCTTCAGGGTTATGAATATGCTGTGTATTGTGTTTATCTGTATCGTTAAGAGTAGATCCTTATCCTGTTTAGAAGTAGGTAAGGACTGTTTTGTTAATCGGTTCGATCCAGTCATAGGTTTTTAGAGGTGCTGCCAGTAAATAAGATCCTAGCCTAGACAAGAGAGGAGGGGATGGGGGGATGGGGGGCTTTGGGGTTCCCTTTTTAATACTGAGTAATTAATTTACATAAAAATTTCTTGAAGATGTGAGTAAATTAATAAATAAATGACTTTATGAGGATTAGGTAGAAGAAACGAAACCTGGAGCAATTAGCTAACGTCAATCGACAGTAGTTCTCATCGAACCTGCAAAAATAGCTATAGAGAGATTTTTCACGATTAAACAACAATTAGGCTGAAACATTAGGTTGTGGTTATGCGATCCAAACTACCCCGATCAATCCGCCAACTAAGTACTCATGTGTTAGCCATAATTTTGGGAGTTTTGCTAACTGTTGGCACTTTGCGAGTCTCACCCTCCCAAGCAGAACCTGCACCAAGTTCCGTGGCTGCTGAATCTGCACAACTCGTTGCCCAGAGGCCATCACCAGCGACTGCTGCTATTGGTAGTAGTAGCTTTGTTACAGCAGCAGTCAATCGCGTTGGTTCAGCAGTCGTCAGGATAGATACTGAACGCACAATTACCCGACGAGTCGCCGATCCATTCTTTGACGACCCCGTTTTCCGGCGGTTTTTTGGTAACGGTTTCCAGGGGCAATTGCCTCCTGAGCAATTACGCGGTCTTGGCTCTGGTTTTATTATTGATAAGAGTGGATTAATTCTGACTAATGCCCATGTGGTGGACAAGGCTGATAAGGTGACAGTCCGCCTTAAGGATGGACGCAGCTTTGAAGGAAAGGTACAAGGCGCGGATGAAGTGACGGATTTGGCAGTGGTCAAAATTAATGCTGGTGCTGATTTACCAGTTGCACCCTTGGGTTCTTCAAATAATGTACAGGTGGGTGACTGGGCGATCGCAGTCGGTAACCCTTTAGGATTAGATAACACCGTCACCCTAGGAATTGTCAGCACCCTCAGACGTTCTAGTGCCGAAGTTCGTATTCCCGACAAGCGCTTAGAGTTCATTCAAACTGATGCCGCTATCAACCCCGGTAACTCTGGTGGACCACTCTTGAACGGTCAAGGTGAAGTCATTGGAATTAACACAGCCATTCGTGGCGACGCGATGGGTATTGGGTTTGCCATTCCCATAGATAAAGCTAAAACAGTCGCAGCCAAACTAGAACGAGGAGAAAAAATCGCTCACCCATTCATTGGTGTGCAAATGGAAGAGTTAACACCCGAACTGGCAAGGCAATTCAACTCTAACCCGAATTCTCCTATTCAATTACCAGAAATTAATGGTGTTTTGGTCAGGCAAGTGGTACCCAACTCTCCAGCAGCAGCAGCAGGTATACGTCCGGGAGATGTGATTGTTCAGGTTGATGGACAACGCATCACTAAGGGCACACACTTGCTTGATATTGTGGAAGCTAGCCGTGTTGGTCAGGAGTTGCAGTTGAAAGTGCAGAGGGGTAACCGGACACAACAGCTATCAGTACGCACTGCTCAAATGCAAAATGCTTCATAAAAATCTTGCAATTTGATAGAAACCCAGTTTCTTTTATTGAGCTGTTTCGCCGTAAGCCTCCCACTGTACTCGGTACTACGAATGTCAGTGGTGATATATAAAGCGGGTAATCAGGTTGCAACCCCTAACCTATGCGCTTCCGTCGGCTGGCGCGGGAATGGGATCAGCAACCTCGATTACCTATCTCTATCTTCGGTAGTCGGTCAATCCAATCTTCTACGAAACAGGAGGGGTAATGCATGAATGACCCGCAAAACATCTTGCTTGGGCAATAATTAACCCTCCACTTATTAGCACTTTGGAAATTTACCATTACCAAACCTAATTCTTTCGTTGAGTCCAACGCCAAGCCAGCCAGCCAAAAAGCAAGGTAGCAGCAAAACTCCAAAACAACGATGTCACTATGAGATGCGGCGGTTTGTTAAAAGATATTGTCATTGGTTTGTCAATATGTTGTGTGACAACCCCAGAGACGATCGCACCCCCACCTAACCCCACACCCACGATTTGGATAGTGTTTTCTAAAGAGCGATCGCGTTCGGCTTGTTCTATTTCTACTATGCCGCGAATTGAGGATATAGCTTGCTCTAACAACGTAGAACCGTGGCGGAAATATCCCAAATCAGCTTGAATTTGTTTTTGGAAAAAAGGAGAATTGTCCTGACTGAAAGTTTTGAAAAACGCCAATTCACCATTTTCAATTATACCACTTATTTGTTGCAATCGTTCTGAATAATTAGACTCATTTATGGCAATTGTATTTTGATAATCTTCTAAATTTCGCAGCAAACGAGTATACTTCAAAGCTAATTGCGGTAATTCTTTCAACTTGTTTTTTAAGTCTTTTAATTCGCTTGTTGTCACCTCATCGTTTTCACCTTTTTTGGGCAACTTATCAATTGCGTCTTCTATCTCTTTATAAGCTGAAGCAACATCGTGATAAGTGATGCGACTGTCTTGATAAGCTTTGATAATTTTGGTGCGAAAGAAGAACAAGTCTAACAATTCTTGATAACATAGATTTAAATTCTCATCTGCCTTGCTATCACGGAATAACCAGATGAGGACGTGTTGGTAGTTAGTTAACTGGCTAAATAAGCCATATTCAAAAATCGGACTTCCAAATAACTCACCTTGACGATGAAAAGGCGGACGTTGAGATACATTAGGAAAAACTGCTTCCAGACACTCTTGAGCAATTTGATAAAGATATTTTTCATCTTTAGCCCCTGTTAGCCAAGCAGTTATTAATAAAGTTTGTCCGAGAAAGAATTTGTTTTTTTCTAAGGTGAAACAATTATTTGGATTTAACTTGCTCAAGAGAGCAATATCGACATCTTCCGTTGGTGTAATTCCATCATCTTCTTTTTCTGGACGACGTAAATTGAGCCACAAACCGTAGCTATCAAGAAGTCGCAAGGGATAAGCAAAGCCTTTGATGACGACTTGTTGTTTGTCAAAGGAGATTTTACCCTCTGTATCTACAGCATAATTATCATCTTTGACTTCTGAGTCTTTGAGCAAATCAACGCGGGGACTTTCCGTTTCTTTGTGAATATCTATGCGCCGACTCAAATGTAAATCTTGATGTAAAGTGGAGTGGACTATTTTATCAGCAACTTGCCACAGTTGAATATCATCAGCTTGCACAGAAGTGGAATCTACATTTGCACCCTTGTAAAGCTGAAAAGCGAAGAGGTGAATATTAGGAGCATAGATTTTCATGTAAGGTTTTGGTACTTAGTTTTTGATATTTTCTCTCTTCTCGTTCCCTTCTCGTTCCCTTCTCGTTCCCTTCTCGTTCCCTTCTCGTTCCCTTCTCGTTCCCTTCTCGTTCCCATGCTCTGCATGGGAATGCATTCTGTGAGGCTCCGCCTCCAGTTTATCAGTTTTGAGGCAGAGCCTCAAACCATGCGTTCCCAGCCGGAGGCTAGGAACGAGAAGCCGGAGGCTGGGAACGAGGAACGAGAAACTCTATTTTTGCTCATCTCCCTTCTTTCTTTCTTGTAATTTTTGCACTTCCTCTTGCAAAACTCGGTAACGATTTTCCAGAGTGTTTTCTTGGCTTTGCGGTTTCGTCTTCGCAACTTTACTAATTTCTCGTTCTTCAACCAGCATGGCATCTATCACAGATTTATGATTTTTGTACCACTGACTAATCACTTCTACAATTGCTTCTGAGGTAAGATTTTCTATCGCAGCAAGATTTTTTTGCAGTGTCGGTAAATCGGCGATCGCATCGTCAGAAAACACATAATCTTGTTCTCTCACGACTTGGGTAAAGGCTTCGATGATCTTATCTGGTTCCATAGTTTTTACCTGTTTGAGATTTTGGATTATTTTTCTCGGTTGTATCCTTCATACAACCTGATTATGAATAAGGAAATACTCCCCCTCTCTGCTTGCGGAGAGGGGGTTGGGGGGTGAGGTTATTCTCCAATTGCACAAAAAGCTGCCCAAAAACCCGCCTGCTCAAATGGTTTATGTTCTGGGTTATAGTTTTCTAATCTCTCTTTTACTTTCTGTTTTTGTTCAGCATCCATATCTGTTTTACCATCAAGCCATTGCAGTAACTCTTCTTGGGTGACTCGACGAAACCACTCCTGTGCAGAGTTAAGAGCAATTGGCACATTGTGAGTTAAAGTTTGCAGGTTTTCATAAAATTTAATCATTAACAAAGCCGTGGAAAAGTCATCGACAGCCCATAAACTACTGACGATACTCGCTGCACCGGCGCGGATAAACCCACTGGGTAAACCAATATATTCATCACTGGTATTGAAACCGTCAACTAAGCCTGTTTCGCAAGCGGAAAGCGTGACAAGACGACAGTTAGGTAAATTTAATTGAAAGATATTTTCTAAGGTAAGACATTTTTTTAAATCAATTCCGGCGTCTTCAGAAACTCGCAAATAGCGGGAGATTTCTGCATCTTCTGGGAGAGGAGAAATCTCAGAAGCTGCTAACTGTAAAGCGGATTTTTCAGGAAGGTTAAAATTGAAGTAGCCGTGACAAGAAAAATGCAGCCAGTTTGCATCGCGGAAATATTCGGCGGTTGGTGATTCTGTCAAAGCTTGTGCTGTCGCTTCATTCTTTTTCAGGATTTGGCGTGGGTGAAATGCTGCAGCAATTGTCTCGATTTCGATGTCGGTGAATTCTAAATTATCTGTCGGGTTTTGAATGGCGAATAGGTGGCGGAATTGCGAGTTAGATAATGTTTTGCCTTTGTTTTGAGTCACCCGCCAAAGTTGACAACTGGGGGCGTATCCTACTCCCTGGGGGAATAATTCCAGGAGACACGATTCCTGTATGGGTAAAGCATGGAGAGGGAATAGGTGCAGGTAACGATGGGGTATTAAAATAACTTTCTTGCACTCTTGTGGAACAACAGAAAGAATTTCTTGTATATGTAAAATCTCAGCAAGTTGACTGAGTTTATCATTCAGGCAATATCGCCAGTGCTTTTTGTTATCAGAGTAAAGCTGGAGATATTCATCTCTCCAATTTTCTAACTTTTCTAAGTCTTGAAGTTGCGACTGCCAAATTTCAGGTTGTTCCTTGTGGCAGGTGATAATGAAAGCACGAAAACAATTGTCAAAGATGTAGAATTGGACGATCGCACTTTCCTTATCTAGCAGGTTGTAAATTTCGTCATAGCGGATGGGGTTCAAGCCGATAATTCTTGTGATCAGTTGTTCTCGCTGTTGACGCAACTTATTCAGCAAGCCATGATCGCTATCTTGGAGATTGGATTTTTCTGCTTGTTCTATACGGCGCTTTTCTTGTTCGATGTCTTGCTGTAACTGTTGGAATTGATTTTTCAATTCTTCAGAAATTGCGAGTTTGGGATACAAGTCAGGGGTGAACAGCAGTTCCACCAAGTTACGGGTTTTGCTACGCTCAATATATTCGATTGCTTCGGTAGATTTTTTCAACTCCAGACAAACTTCTACCATGCAGCGGTAAATTCGATTAAAGTATTCTGCTTGCTTGCGTTTGCTTTCATCGCCAGAAACAATTTCCCCCCGCAACAACTCCGCTGTTTCAATAGCAGATTTAAAAGTTGTGTAAGCGTCAGTGAACCTTTGTACATCTTGGTAAGCAATACCCAGGTTGAATGATGTCTCAGCATGGTTTTGCGGGAAGGCGTCTTTGGTTCTAACGGACAATGCATTCGTGTAAGATGCGATCGCCATTTCTATATTCTGTGCTTTCTCCCCCAATATTCTGTCAGCGTAAGCAGCCGCCAGATTATTTTGCGTTGTCGCCCAATCTTGGGGAAACGCTTCGCGGGTTCTAACGGACAAAGCATTCGTGTAAGATGCGATCGCCATTTCTATATTCTGTGCTTTCTCCCCCAATATTCTGTTACGGTAAGCAGCCGCCAGATTATTTTGCGTTGTCGCCCAATCTTGGGGAAACGCTTCGCGGGTTCTAACGGACAAAGCATTCGTGTAAGATGCGATCGCCATTTCTATATTCTGTGCTTTCTCCCCCAATATTCTGTTACGGTAAGCAGTCCCCAGATTATTTTGCGTTGTCGCCCAATCTTGGGGAAACGCTTCGCGGGTTCTAACGGACAAAGCATTCGTGTAAGATGCGATCGCCATTTCTATATTCTGTGCTTTCTCCCCCAATATTCTGTTACGGTAAGCAAGCCCCAGATTATTTTGCGTTGTCGCCCAATCTTGGGGAAACGCTTCGCGGGTTCTAACGGACAAAGCATTCGTGTAAGATGCGATCGCCATTTCTATATTCTGTGCTTTCTCCCCCAATATTCTGTCAGCGTAAGCAAGCCCCAGATTATTTTGCGTCATCGCCCAATCTTGGGGAAACGCTTGGCGGGTGTGAACGGACAAAGCATTCGTGTAAGATGCGATCGCCATTTCTATATTCTGTGCTTTCTCCCCCAATATTCTGTCAGAGTAAGCAGCCGCCAGATTATTTTGCGTCATCGCCCATTGTTGGGGAAACGCTTGGCGGGTGAACACGGTTAACACGGCTTCATAACCAGCAATAGCAATTTCCATGTTGCTGGCTTTGTCACCCAAGGGGAATTGCTGAATGAGATTACTAAAATTGACAATATCTACGGCGATGGATTGTGCTACATCTGTCTCCACTTCCGCCAGCTTATTTGTCGCCCAACGCCGCAAGACTTCTGCTAAAACAAGATTGAGATATTCTATGTTTTCTGCCAGCAAGGGGTAAAGTACCTGCGCATCACCCTTGCTTTCTGCTGTTGCTTGCAGCACCGTCATCAAAAATTGCAGATGCGCTTGTAACGCCTCTCCATCAGCGGTAAGGGGATAATTCTCCCCCCTCTCTGCTTGCGGAGAGGAGCCAGCGCCGTGCGGGGGTTCCCCCCGTTGAGGCGACTGGCGTGGGGGTTGGGGGGTGAGGTTCAACGCTTCCCTCAACTGATTTGCCAAATTTCTCAACCAATTCCCTATTCCCCACATTTTCCTACCCCCTGTAGTGAGAATTTCTCCGCCACAGCTTCCAGCATGAGCAAGAATTCAGCATCAAGTAAATCAAGGTTCGCCTGTAAAACCTCTGGTTCTTCCCCACTCGGACAATTCAGCAGTCTTTCAATCAAGTTGAGATAAGCTTGCTGGCGCTGTTCGTTCATCAGTAGGCGCGGGTGTGAGATATCAATATTATGATGCTTCAAGAGTATTGCCCGCAATTACGGAAATATACGCCTGTTGCATTCATGACTTACATCTCACCCCGCCCTTACAGACACCCCTGCTCCAAATTGGGAGACGGGACGAGGGCATAGGTGTCTAAGGCAAGAACCTTGTCATTAAGTTACATCACGGCTTTATACTTACCACCCCGAAGCTGCTTCACCCCACCCCGGCTTTGGCTAACGCCAAAACCGCCCCTCCCCTTAACAAGGGGAGGGGATTAAGGGGTGGGGTAATCAACGTGGAATAAACATTTGAACGTGATTGTTGACACGTATGGCTTCTAGCCCGTCCTATAAACTGGGGGAACTAGATGCCATTGGTCTCAACTTAAGCCAAACCCTTCTAAAATCTCGTTTCCAGGTGGAACCTGGAAATGCAATTGAAGCGGCTAGTAACGCAAGTAAGGCAGGCAGAGCCTCCCAGTAGGCATTCTCAGCCTGAGGCTGGGAACGAGGCAAACGCCAAAACCGCCCCTCCCCTTGTTAAGGGGAGGGAATTAAGGGGTGGGGTAAATCAACGTGGAATAAACGTTTTAACGTGATTGTTAACACGCATGGCTTCTAGCCCGTCCCATAAACTGGGGGAACCAGATGCCCACCCCACTCTCATTAGATAATTTATTTGTTGAAATATTCTTTACGACCAATTGCGCTGTTGTGAAGCTGACTTTATCTGCGCACACCTTCTCCATTATTCATAGAATAGCATAAAATCCACATTTTTTTGTAAGCAATTTCCCCTTGAGTTACGACAACACCTGCAAATACCTTGCCGAAAACTACCCAGCCGATTTTGCCAGATGGTTACTCTCATCTGACACCTCAGATATCGAAGTCCTGAAAACAGAACTCAACCTAGAACCAATTCGCGCTGATGCAGTCACCTTCCTGCAAATCTCCAACCAAATCCTGCATCTAGAGTTTCAAACTTCACCAAAATCCACACCGCCACTCGACTTTCGCATGCTTGATTACTACACAAGATTGAAACGACAATACTGGTGTGACATTGAGCAAGTGTTGATTTTCTTACAAGCCACATCCTCAGAAATTGTCTTTAACACTGAATATGTGGACAGAAAAACCAGACACGAGTATCGAGTGATTCGTCTGTGGGAAGAAGATCCAACACCACTGCTAGCTAACCCCGCACTCCTTCCACTGGCGACATTGGCGAGAACCGACTCACCCCAAGACTTATTAGAACAAGTCGCCGCTGCTGTCGATATGATTGAGGAAAGAGATGAACGACAGAATATATCAGCTTGCGTACAGGTTTTAGCTGGTTTGAGGTTTCCAAAAAATTTGATTACACAGCTATTTAGAGAGGAAGTTATGCAAGAATCTGTAATTTATCAAGACATTTTGCAAAAGGGATTGCAGCAGGGAGAACAAAGAGGTCTACAAAAAGGAGAGGTAGCGGTGATACTGCGTCTTTTAATACGTCGGTTTGGTGCAATTGAACCAGAGATAGAACAGCAGATTCAGAGTTTATCCATTACTCAGTTAGACGAGTTAGCTGAGGCGCTATTAGATTTCTCTAGTCCAAGCGATTTAGTCAATTACCTGGTGAATATCTCCCCAGCGCAACCGAACCAATAAGATAAGGGACTTCCAAATTAAAAAGTATCCAATTTTTTCTTGTGGGATGGGCTTTGCGCCCGTCCTATTAACAGGGCGGGCAGGATGCCCACCCCACTCATATTGAATAATTTATTTTTTGGAAGTACCTAAAGCGAGTCGTACTCAGGCGATCGCCACGCCTAACACCACTCAACTACAATAAAGAAAGATAGACTTTGTTGAGATTTGTATAGTTAGGATAAACTATCATGGCTGCCGCCGTTTTAATTGAAAATTTAAAAAAGCGCTACGGCACGGTTGAAGCCGTGAAGGATGTTTCCTTCAAGGTAGAACCAGGGGAAATCTTTGGTTTACTCGGTCCCAATGGAGCGGGAAAAACCACTACCCTGCGTTCTTTGTGTACTCTCACCACACCGGATGCGGGTAAAATAGAACTATCAGGCATATCTGTTATCAATAACCCTAGGGCAGCAAGAAAACGGCTAGGTTATGTCGCCCAAGAAGTGGCGCCAGATAAAGTACTGACTGGGCGGGAACTTTTGCAACTGCAAGCAGCGCTGTATCACTTACCTGGCACAGTGGCAAAACAACGAGTGAACACGATGCTGGAGTTACTCGGGTTGCAGGAATATGCCGATAAAAAGACTGGCACTTACTCTGGCGGCTTACGCAAACGCCTAGACTTGGCAGCGGGATTACTTCATGCACCAGATGTCCTGGTTTTGGATGAGCCAACGGTAGGACTTGACATAGAAACCCGTTTTGTGGTGTGGAATTTCTTGCGGAAGTTGCGAGAAGCTGGAACAACGGTAGTGATTACCAGCCATTATTTAGAAGAAATTGACGCTTTGGCTGATAGGGTGGCGATTATTGACCGTGGAGTTGTGATTGCCAGTGGGACGCCTTCAGAGTTGAAAGATAAAGTGGGGGGCGATCGCATCACTTTACGAATCCGCGAGTTTTCACCCGTTGAGGAAGCTGAGAAAGCCAAAGATTTGCTGAAATCTTTGTCGTTTGTTCAAGAAGTGATTATTAATAACGCTCAGGGGAATTCCCTCAATTTGGTAGTCACTCCGCAAAATGATGCTTTGATTACCATCCAACAATCGCTCAATTCTGCTGGTTTACCGATTTTTGGTATTGCCCAATCTCGACCGAGTTTGGATGATGTTTACCTAGCGGCGACAGGACGAACTTTGATGGATGCGGAACTGGCGGCTGCTGGAAGTCGTGATCCCAAGGCTGAAAAGAAGCAGAGTATGAGATAGATATTAGGGAATGAGTTCGTAGTGAGCGCTTAAGCGCTTACTACAAGCCCAATTTACAACTAACAACTAACAACTAACAACTACTATGAGTGGTACTGTTTCACCTCCAAAATCAAATATCAATTGGCAGCAAGTAGCGTCAC
Source organism: Scytonema sp. PRP1 (assembly GCF_036697665.2). Taxonomy (NCBI): domain Bacteria; kingdom Bacillati; phylum Cyanobacteriota; class Cyanophyceae; order Nostocales; family Scytonemataceae; genus Scytonema; species Scytonema sp. PRP1. The sequence continues at coordinate 95,288 of NZ_JBAHYJ020000132.1, forward strand.
CTCAAGCCTATGATGACGCTGCTCCTAATGTATTTGGTGAATTTGTGCAAGAGACGTTAGCCTTGACTCGTCGCTTGTTTATTCAACTTGCTAGGCGTCCCTCAACGTTAATTGCGGGTATTATTCAGCCGGTGATGTGGCTGGTGCTGTTTGGCGCTTTGTTCCAAAATGCACCGAAAGGGTTATTTGGTGACACCACAAATTACGGGCAATTTCTAAGCGCAGGTATAATTGTTTTTACTGCATTTGGTGGGGCGCTGAATGCTGGCTTACCCGTGATGTTTGACCGAGAATTCGGCTTTTTGAATCGTTTGCTGGTAGCGCCACTAGCATCGCGGTTTTCGATAGTTTTCGCTTCGGCTATCTTTATTATCAGTCAAAGTTTGGTGCAAGCAGCCGTCATTGTGACAGCAGCAGCGTTTTTAGGGGCTGGTTTACCAGATGCAGCAGGTTTGGGAACAATAGCTTTAATTGTCTTCCTCTTGGCATTAGGTGTAACTGCTATCAGCCTTGGTTTGGCTTTTGCTTTGCCTGGACACATCGAACTGATTGCGGTTATTTTTGTCAGTAACCTGCCATTGTTGTTTGCCAGTACTGCTTTAGCTCCTTTGTCTTTCATGCCGAAATGGTTGCAGGTTGTAGCTACCCTTAATCCCCTTAGCTACGCCATTGAACCAATTCGTTATTTGTATTTTCACAAAGATTGGGGATTCAATAGCGTGGTAATGCACGCCTTTTGGGGTGATGTTACCTTTGCTGGTGCGTTGCTGGTGTTGGTTGGCTTCGCTCTTGTAGCATTGTTGAGTATTCAACCCCAACTGCGGCGGACTCTTGCTTAAGATCAAAGCATTACTTATTTTAAGGTAAAAACTTATCCGCACTCCCACATCTTGAGGGTGTGCGTTTTCAAAATTCTTGGAGGCTTTTATGAAAATACGATTTTTACCGCTTAAGCAACTATTTGTACTCACTTTTGCAGGAATGAGCTTTGCTTCCTTAGTATTGCCTCAACCCACCTTAGCTCAATCTAATTCCAGAAGTATTCTGCAAGACCTCAATCCACAACAGGGTGATGATCCATTATCGCCTCGGAGCGATGAGGTGAGTAATTTCGGTATGTTTAATATATTGCATCGCCTTCAACAGGGAAATACGGTTTGGAATGCAAATGAGCAGAACCAACAACTGAATGACGCCGCAGCTCAATTCAGAGCAAAGCAACAACAATTGCTTCAGCAGCAAACTCAACAGCAGCCAAACCAACCACGCTTTCAGGTGACTACGCCTCAGACGACTAAGTGAAAAAAGTTGGGGAGCATAAGGAGGATGAGGAAGTTATCCCTCTGTCCTCCTTATCCCCTGATCTCGTCTACAGCCCCAATGTAGCTAAAACATCGCTAGCATGGGTAGATGTGTTGACACTAGAGTCAACCTGGATGATTTTGCCGTTGCCATCAATCACGTAGGTAACGCGCTTCGCATATCCACCACCATCAACATCGTATGCTTTAATCAAGCTTTTATCGGTGTCAGCCAGTAGCGGAAAATTGAGATTATATTTTTGGGTGAATGCTTGGTGGGAGGCTTCATCATCTGCGCTGACTCCCAATATCACTATATCTTTGCTCTTGTATTGGTCAACTGCGTCCCGAAAGCTACAAGCTTGTTTGGTACAGCCTGGTGTGTCATCTTTGGGGTAGAAATACAAAACTACCGTTTTCCCCTTAAAATCAGATAACGAGACAGTGTTGCCGTTGGTGTCTTTGACGGTAAATGTAGGTGCATCACTACCAACTGCTAGTGCCATAGTTTTAGTATCTCTCGTATACAAGGTTAGCTACAGGGTAAGTCATGTTAATAACATGGTTCAACTTTCCCTGACGAGTGCTATTGTATCAAAGTTTGTGTATTTTTTTTAAGTGGCGTCTACTACAGTGTTCTCGGGGGCTGAGGATTAGGGATTGGGATTAGGGATTAGGGATTGGGATTAGGGATTAGGGATTGGGGATTAGGGATTAAGGATTAGGAACAGTATTGTTCAGTCCCGAGTCCCGAATCCTGAGTCCCCAGTACCCAATCCCGTCGCGCCGAGGAGATAATAGGTAATATGTAAAGATTTGTGAAATTAGGTATCTCCTGCTACAATTTCCTAAGCACGAGATATCTCTCTTTAAAAAAATTATCAAGAGAGCCATAATGCCTGTTGTCGATTCTCAAAACCAGAAAACCTTTGCTTACGCCCAGCCTACGCTAAAACGAGCTCAAAGAGCGCTGGTGTGTTCTCCCTTCAATCTTGGTTTGTTTGAAGCAATGCGCTCACGCCGTGTAGCAATAAGTGAGATGATTGGTAATTCTGGTGTTCAGAAGAACTTCACAAAACGACCTCTGTCAGAATTGACAGCAGATAACGCTTTGGTGTGGCTGATCCAAGTGGGTGTACTGCGGCGCGAAGTTGATGGTCAGGGTATTACAGACAGTTTTCGGCTGACTCCCCTAGGTCGCCAATTGGTGGAACAATCTCAGGGTAAAGCTTGGGGTAGTGCTACATGGGGCGATCGCCTTTACAATGCTGTCATTCGTTGGTTTAGACTACCCTTTTAGGATTAAGGGTCAACAACAGTTAAGAGTGGGGAATCAAAGGGAACAATAAACAAAGGAAGTTTCAACTCAATTCATGAACTCTTGATCATAGGTATCCGACTTCATTGGTGAAATCTTGGGTTTTTAGTCAAAAGTCCAAAAATTTGTGACTCATGGCTAATGTCTCATAAATCACCCTTAACTCCTTAGGCTAATACACCCAATCTGGAAAAACAGATATTTGGTTATGAAAGCAATTATGATAGTGGGAACGACATCCCATGCCGGGAAATCACTGTTAACCGCAGCTATTTGTCGGATTTTATCGCGCCGTGGCTGGCGAGTGGCTCCCTTCAAAGGTCAAAATATGGCTTTAAATGCTTATGTTACCGCCAATGGTGGGGAAATTGGCTACGCTCAGGCGGTACAAGCTTGGGCTGCGGGAGTTATTCCTTGGGTAGAAATGAACCCAATTTTACTTAAACCTCAAGGAGATATGACCTCGCAAGTCATAATCAAGGGAAAGCCTGTAGGCAAAGTCAGTGCTGCAGAGTACTACGAACAATATTTTGACCTAGGGTGGCGGGCAATTGAAGAATCACTACAGCATTTGAGCACAGAATTTGATTTGTTGGTTTGCGAAGGTGCTGGGAGTCCGGCGGAAATTAACCTGAAACACCGAGATTTGACGAATATGCGGGTGGCAAAACACCTGAATGCAGCAACTATACTGGTTGTTGATATTGACAGAGGTGGTGCTTTTGCCCATGTGGTAGGAACTTTGGAGTTACTGGAGCCAGAGGAACGCGCTTTAATTCGGGGTATAGTCATTAACAAGTTCCGTGGACAGCGATCGCTCTTAGAACCGGGAATAAAATGGTTGGAAGAACGCATTGGTATTCCTGTTATCGGTGTTATCCCTTACTTGGAACAGGTATTTCCCGCTGAAGATTCTCTTGACTTGTTGGAACGTAGAGTCCAAAAATTACAAAGTGAACTTAACATCGCTGTTATCCGGTTACCGAGAATCTCTAACTTTACCGACTTTGACCCACTAGAATCAGAACCTACAGTCGGAGTGAGATACTTAAGTCCTAAGCAAGAATTGGGACATCCTGATGCCGTAATTATACCAGGAACCAAGACCACAATTCCTGATTTGTTGCTACTGCAAAAAAGTGGTATGGCAGAAGCAATTCAGCACTACGCAGCAGCTGGTGGTACAGTTTTGGGTATCTGTGGTGGGTATCAAATATTAGGTCAGATGATAGCAGATCCAGAGGGAATTGAGGGACAAGCTGGCAGATATCAAGGACTGGGGTTATTACCGATAAAAACTGTGATCACAGGACAGAAAATTGCCCGTCAGCGGCAAGTCAGCTCGAATTATCCGCAAATGGGCTTACCCGTGATTGGGTTTGAAATCCACCAAGGGCGATCGCGCATAGAAATTCCCACAACAGAGCCTCAGAAGTACCATACTCTGTTTGACGATGCTAATTTAGGTTTGGTGGATAATTGCTTATCAGTTTGGGGTACTTATCTCCACGGTATTTTTGACAACGGTCCTTGGAGACGTGCTTGGTTAAATCGCTTGCGTCAACAGCGGGGTTTAAAATCTTTGCCTACGGGCGTTGCCAATTACCGGGAACAAAGAGAGCATATATTAGACTCTCTTGCAACTGAAGTTGAGCGCCATTTAGACTTAACACCATTTTTGTCTTGAGGATGGTTTTGATGAATGTTCGCGTCCGGTTTCTACCAGATGATATTACAGTTGATGCCGAAGTGGGAGAACCACTGCTGGATGTAGCAGATCGGGCGGGGGTGTTTATTCCCACTGGCTGTCAAATGGGGTCGTGTTACGCTTGCAGTGTGGAAGTAGAGGACGGAGATACCATCCGCGCTTGTATTGCCGCAGTACCACCCGGACGCGACCAATTGACGATAAATTTGTTTAGTGACCCGACTTGGTAATGGGTTCATATAGTTTATAGGTGTGCTGAAACACAACTACAAGCAAATTACCTGTTGATCAGTAACTACCAACGAAACCGTTATAACCACTTATAGGTGAGTGATTTCTTGACACTCCCCACGGCTATAAGCCGGGGGATTCTTGGCTCAACGTCGCAACTTGCGATTGGCTGGGTTGCCCCAACAAGAGTAGAGGTTCCGACTCCCCAAGCGTTACTTCCCACTTGCCCAGTGGTAGACTTTGCTTTACACAAAATATTGATGGCTGCATTCACATCACGTTGTAGAACACATCCACATTTACAGGTGTGTGTTCGGGTTGACAACCCTTTGTTCACGATATTTCCACAACTACTACACTTTTGACTTGTGTAGTGAGGCGGGACAGCCACTACTTGAGTATTGAACTTAACAGCAAAGTATTCCAACCAACGACGAAAAGAATTCCAAGCAACATCACTGATTGACTTGGCTAGACGACGATTTCTTACCAGCCCTCTCACATTTAACTCTTCATAGGCGACAAAAGCGTTAGCTTTGCATACGTTACGCGCGATTCTCTTCGCGTGTTCTTCCCGTTGCCTACTTACTTTTAAATGCTTACGGGCATATCGCCATGACGCTTTTCGTCTATTGTTTTTCCCTTTCTCTTTAGAGTAAATGCGTCTTTGAGCGTGTTTGATAGCTTTTTCAGCTTTTCTAAGAAAACGGGGATTCTCCTCATGATACCCATTTGAATCAGAGTAAAAATACTCCAACCCAACGTCTAATCCAACCTCACTATCACCTGTTCTGGGTTCTTGGATTGCGTCCACCTTGACGCAAAATTGAACGTAGTAGCCATCAACACGACGCACAATCCGAACCCGTTTAATTAACTCAATTGGATATGTATGGATATCCCATTTACCTAATAGCTTGAGTTCTCCAATACCTTTCTTATCTGAAAAAGTTATGCGTCGTTTAGACGGATGTAGCTTCCATCCTGAGGTTTTGTACTCAACAGAACGGCTATCTTTTTTAAAGCGTGGATAGCCTTTTTTACCTGGCTTCTTGTTCTTACAGTTATCAAAAAACCGCTTAATAGCTCGTTCCACATTCTCAACAGATGCTTGGCAAGCATGGCTGTTTAAATCTTTAACAAAATCAAATTCTGCACGTAGCTGAGTGTTGTACTGGTAGAGTTCTTTCTTCCCAATGCCACGATTATCTATCCAGTAACGCAGGACTTTGTTACGTACAAATTGACTTGTACGAATAGCTTCGTCTATTGCCGTTGATTGGGATTTTTTAACTACAGCTTTGTATTCCAGCACGAACACTCTTGAATCACCCCCTTAATTTGTTATCATAAGTCTAGTAGACCTATTATAGATGATAAAGGTTCCCTATGGCAAGGAAATATGCAGCAAAAAAATTAACTGTTCGTCTCAGTGAGCAAGAGTGGGGAATAGTTCAGCAGATATCAGAATCTGAGGGTGTTGACTATAACGACGTGATTCGTGAAGCCGTACGGAAACTAGGACGGGGATTAAAATCCCCATCGGGCTTATCCCCATAAATGGAATTTAGGGGCTTGCGCCCTTCGACTTTCGGTCAGCAGAACTTTAACAGCACTACTCATCACTAACCGATGGTAAAAGCTATATCAGGAATACAGCTTTCGATAGATCGCTGTACTACTCATTACTGGAAATTAGATTTTTGAGTTCGGAATCTACCTGGTGCAAGTACTGCTGGTTAGTTAGAAAGTGTGATGGTAATTTGTTGTCCTCAATTGCAGCTTGGACAAGCGTTTTAGCAGTGATATTTCCAGATTGATAAGCATTAAGCAGGGCTGCGTAACTGGGAATTTTATACTGCTTCAACTCACCTTGATAAGCCAAGAAAACCAGATTCTCTGGTTTGATTTTATAATCTGAGGAACTCTCGACCGTGGTTGAGCTAACTGTTGTTGTTTGTGCTTGTACAATGGGCGCTGTGGTAGCAGACAAAAGCAACAGCGATAGACTATTCAGAATTAGGTGTTTCATAGTAGAATATCCAAAAGCATGAACTATTCAAGTCAAAAAAATTGTTGAGTAGCAAAAACTGAGCCCAGCACTTGGTGATGGTACTGAGGCTTGGTAAATGCTCAAACTTTTGATCTTTCGTATATTATTTGGCTTATTTGAAGAGAAATAAAGGCTAGATATACCAGTTAATCTGGAAGTTAGCAATAATTTAGCAAGATAGCGTAACACTCAATTTAGGACATTGAGAAGAGTAAAATCAAGATTGAGCCGTTAAGCTGCAACTTATTGAGCTTATCCCAACTAGGGCTTGCGTTTATGCAGCAAAACCCCAAAGTTTCGGGGGTGGAAACGTGGGGTTACATTAACTACATTCAAATTATGATTAAGATTGATTTAATTTCACCTGAAGAGCGTATTCTCGAAACCTTTCCATATTACCGTTAAGAGTTGATTCCACCGCCCTTCCCAAAAACAAATTATCCATAATTTTGCCAATGATACCGGGGATAGCATAAGCAACAGAAAGTTTAACGATACTGCTACCGTGGCGATCGTAAAAGCGAATAGCTCCTTGATTTGGCAAACCATCAATTGATTCCCATTGGATAATCTGATTGGGAATAACCTTGGAAATACGGGATTTCCACTTAAACTCTAAACCACCTGTGTTGAGTGTCCATATGGATATATCTGGATTATCCTCCGGAACCTTCACCGATTCAATCCACTTCATCCACCGGGGCATTTGCTCCAAATCAGCCCAGAGGCTCCATACTAACTCTATAGGAGCTTCTACCTCAACCTGCACACTATGCTCCAACCAATCTGCCATATCTGTTATTCCTTGGCGTCCTTAGCGCCTTGGCGGTTCATTTCTTGAGATTCTCCAAAATCGCCTTCGCCGCACGCCTTCCCGAAATTGTTGCCCCCTCCATACTATCGATGTAATCCTGCTGCGTATAACTACCTGCTAAAAAGAAATTAGAAATCGGCGTCTTTTGCTGAGGACGATAAATATCAACTCCTGGTGCTTCTCTGTACAAAGACTGAGCAAGTTTGACCACACTGTACCAAGTCATGTTTAGTTCTCGCGAGGAGGGGAACAACTCATGCACTTGCTTGAGGACGTGTTGGGCGATCGCCTCATTACTTTGCTTAATAAACGGATCACCTGGTGTCAGAACTGCCTGCAATAGTGAACCTTGCCCTTCCCTGTAATAATCCCCAGGGCTTGTCAATGCCAAATCAGAAAAACACGAAAAGTCAGCATCAGCAGTATAAAGCAAATTATCAATTCCTGCTGCATGGTTGAGTTGTTTGCGCTCTTCAGCATCATGGAGTTCCGTCACCCAGCCATCAAACCGCAACTGTACTGTTGCTACTGGCACACATTCCAATTTATATATATTTTCAAACTCTGACCACTTGCGCCACGCTTGAGGCAGCAAACGCTGGATTCCTGGGACATCACAGGCAGCGACATAGGCATCAGCTGTGATCACTTCTTCTGTATCACCATCAGCCACTACCATTCCAGTAACACGGGTTTGGTCTGCCTCTTCAGTAAACTGTATTTCTCGCACTCTCCGACGAGTGTAAACTTTTGTCCCCCTAGCTTCGAGATACTCCAAGATAGGCTTGTGCAGGTACTCAGAAGGGGAACCTTCCAGCATTCGCAGTTTCGACGCTTCGGTTCTGACTGCGAATAACTGAAAGACTGTTAGCATACAACGGGCAGAAATATGTTCGCAATCGATAAAACCGAGGGCGTAGGCGATGGGGTTCCACATCCGCTTGATGCTACCATCATTACCCCCATGACTGCGGAACCAGTCGGCAAAGCTGACTTTATCCAAGTCACGAATATTTTTCATCGCGCCGTCAAAGTCTACCAAGCCGCGTACTATAGGGCTAGTTCCTAATGCCACTGCATTTTGCAACTTATCCAGCAACGAAAGTTGGGAAGCGGTGAAAAATGCTTTTAATCCATTAAAAGGCGCACCCATGATGAAGCGAAAATCTAAAACACCAACTTTTCCCCCCTCATTAATGAAGGTGTGGATATGTTCCTTAGGGCGCAGGTTGTCCAACGCCCCCACTTTCTTCATCAATTCCAACATCTGGTAGTAGTTGCCAAAGAAGACGTGCAACCCCATTTCAATATGGTTGCCATCGCCATCAACCCAGCTGCCCACTTTCCCACCCACAAACGGACGGGACTCAAAAATGTGGACTTCACAGCCAGAATCCGATAAATCGACAGCGGTTACTAGCCCAGCCAGTCCCGCACCTACGATTGCAACGCGCATTCCGTCCTTCCTTTTCAGTTTCATTACAAATTGTAACTGGGTTGGTGTCGGAATTTGCCACTTATATCAAGTTATGTGTGAGGAAGTCATAGTCAGTCGTTGTTAGTCGCTCGTCAAAAACCTTTGGATTATTGACTTGAGACTCTCAACTTAGCGAGTGTCTCCTTAGCGACTTGCTTCTTTAGCCTCCTCGGAGGAGAGCGGCAGTCCTCGGATCAGCTCCCGGATGACATCCGTTGCTGGTCTACCCGTCTGCCCACAATATTTTTCCAGTTTTTCCGCCTCCTGTGCTGCTAAATTCACAGTGATACGTTTTACAGCCCATTTCTTATTTGTCATTTGATTGTACTATCTGCTGGTTGTTAACATCATCAAAAGAAACTAACTAGAGATGAAAAGGATAAGATTATCAGAGTTTTTGTCAGGAAACAAGTAATTTGGTTGAGACTAAAAATTTGTTCAATTTTGAGAAAGTATGCTTCATTTTCCAATAAAGTCCAAATAGAGAACTCCTTTAATAGCTCTTGTGACAGGAAAAATAGCGCACACTGGTTGCTAAGAGATTAAACTCAGCAACAAGATGAATAAAGCCTGACTATGAATTTTATAAATTTAGTTGAGATATCTTCTGTCAACCAAATAACGAATTTTAATGTTCGTAGTTACAAGAGCATTTAACTTTGTTTACAGCCCAAGTTAACCAAACACTCTAGTGATAAAATCATAATCTTACTTCGCAGCTACCTTTTATCCACCTTCGAGTGGCTTCTACAGGTGGTTTCCAAAGACTTTAAAGTAGGCACCAACAAGCAACTGCTCCCAAGACGAAATCTGTTTTGTGAACATTTGGCTGGTGCCATGAAAGTGCATACTTACAAAGTTGATAAATTTGGGCTCAAGACTTGTGCATTTCTTCTTATCGCCTTCACTTCTACACTATTCCATATTTGGTAACTCATTGGCAGTCACCCGAATAGCTACAAGTTCCAACCCCTGTTCATAAGGGAGATCACCTTCAAAAGCTAGTGTCATAACCCACGAAAATAGGTTAGAAGCACTTTGCGAGGTGTAGATATCCAAAGCTGTCTGGGAATTCTAAGAATACACTACAATCTCCCACAGATTCATGATCTATGGATTCATGCAATGTCGCTGAGCTTCGACTGATAGCATAGCTTCAGTTTTGTTCCAGAGTTTTTTATTAACATTCCGTAATATTTATATTAATTTACGGGTTGTTTTTTCTCACCATGCTTGTAGTGATAGCTTGGTTAAATTTAGGCTAGAGTTCGTTTCTATCTCCAGAGCATCAATTTGGAGATTCTGTAAATAGCATTGAAACCACAGCAGCTTTAACATCCAACACTATCATTGTTTACTTTGTTTGTTAAGTGGTTGATTTTATCAACTCAAACCTTTTGTAACAACTTTAATTTATTGCCATAATACTCTATGAATGAAACATTTTACTTATTACATTGTATATGGTTGTCGAAAGATTTTTTACTCTTTACTCACATTTCATCGTTTGTATTACAAACATAAATTTTACTTTAAGCATAAAATATTTTTAAAGCCATCATAAAATTTTCAAAATACTTTTTAAAGATTTCGAGAAAAGAAAATTACCAAAAATTTATGTTTAGCAATATTTTCAACTCACATGAGATTTGTAAATCAGATCCGAGGTAATGTAGTGTCATCTCAATTAGAGTTAGTGATTACTGACTAACTGGTCACAGATGCAATTTGCATTTATCAGCAGATATTAATGGTTGCACAGAAGCCCAAGAATAGATAGGAACAGGGATAGGAAGAAAAGAGAATTTTGAAGAAATTTCGTGATATCTGCTATTCATGTGACTTTTAGTCTCCATCAGCTTTACCCCAAAAGCCTGGAATGTCTCAATTCTATTGTGCTAACTTTAAGGAAAGTTGAAGCTCAGCCTGTATCACTCTTAGAGCGTCAATATTCATTTAAGTATTACGTACTGAGCCTGCACTAGTGTTTACTACAAAGACAAATTCACTACGAATACACTAAAGTGTTACTAACAAAATTTAAAGTGCTGCTCATAATGTATTTTTTCCCACATTTGAGCTAAATAATACTTTGACAGCACATGACTCTTTTATCTGTTTTATAGGTTTAAAAGTTTCAAAACTTAAAAATAAATTTTTTGTTTAGTTTTTTTAAAATAAAGACTTTAAAAGTAAAACAACAGTATATTGCCGCAAGCAGCAGTAATATCGCTTACACAGTGGGGTTATCTACTCAGACTGAGTCAGGGATATAGGGCAATACCGTTCGTTTAAGAGGCAAACGGGAAAGGTGAAAGGGAAGAAAATAAGTTTTTCGCCCTTTCCCCCTTAACCTTTTACCTTTAACCAAACACTATTGGGTGATGTTTTTTCCCTAACCTCTACACCCTTCCAACAGTCCTAATTTTTTGTTTCACGGACTTTATTCTGCCACCTATCATAAATTTGGACTGGGCATTTCGCCCAGTCCAAAAAAGATATATTGAATTTAAAAGAGAATGACCTCATTCTCTATGCTTTTGCCTAGACGCTTATTCAAATTGGAGTTGGGGCATGAGTTGGAGAGTGCCAATGCCTAAATCGTTCGGAGAAAGGAAGCGCGCTTCAAACAAAGCCATCATATCTCGTAACTGGGGATTACCACGAGAAGCCCCTGTCAATCCTTTGGCAATGATCAAGCCACAGTATCCTTTGGTATTTTTACACCGCTGATTCCATTTTTTACGGGCTTCTACGTGTATTGGATCGTCATCTTCAAACTCACCGAACAGGAACAATTCACCGTTTTCAGTTTGTAACAAACCTAAGTCATAGCCTTTGCTATCAAAAGGATCAGCACCTGGATTAAAACAAATTGCTTTGAGTCCTCCAGCTTCTTCGATATTTGAAATCACAGTTTTCGCTTTAGGACGGGAAGTTTGAATTAAAATCACGGGCAAACCATCCCCTGCTTGTGTGATTTCTCCACTTTTGTGATATTTGGCACCTTGATGCAAGTACTCCAACATCTCCCATGACACGACTCCTAAGCTGAGGAATGAGTCTTCTGGTATCAAATCATCTCGTAGTGACTGGAACATTGGTGTCGATTCTGACTCAATGTCATCGTCATCATCCTCGACGTCAAAACCTCCTATTTCCTCTAACTCCGCGGCTAACTGCGGCATGGAACAGACAGTTACAGGCAGTGATTTTGTTGGTTCATTCGATGACTCGGGTAAGGGAATGCGATAGCGACGACTGAGGGTAGGAAAGGTGTCATCAGTAAGTTGACGGCGGTGATCGCGGATAAAGCGATTTAGGCTTTCTAATGCCACCAAGACTACAAGTGCTTCTTCGTCATATAAAACAGACCGCAGTCCTTCTAAAGGATGGATGTTACCGAAGGTGGGTTCTATTTCCGATAACGGCAAATCTGCTAAATCGCCGAATTCTTCATCATCATCCTCATCATCATCTTCGTCAATGTCGTCAGCACTCTCAAAGGTCAAAAACAGGCAATCTTGTTTAAGGAAAGCTTCTTCTAAATGCCCTTGCGATTCGTCTTCTGTTAAAACTGTTGCGCGAAACCGCTTCAACGACTCTTCTGAACGATACAACAAAATGCCATACTCCATCCCCAGCATTCCCATAACTGAGGCGTAGAGTGTACCAACATCCCATTTATTAATTTCTATGGACAAGATTTGCTGTTCTTCTAATAATTCCCAAGGTGCTGCTTGCCAAATTGCAAATGCTTTTTCTCGCAGCGCTTTTTCATACTGTGGGGGCAAATCAGGAACTTGGCTATCCAAGATGTCGGTAAACCCACGAAACAGCTCATCGATCAAAGGCAGTTCTGGTACATAGTCAATCGCAATGTCCAAATCTTGCAGGACTCCGCGCAGGTAAAATTGGATTTCGCGATCCTTGACTACAATTCTTTGAGGGCGAGCAGGTTTTGCTGGACTGTGAGGATGCTCCATTGCTCGCATGAGGGTACGAACAATTGCTTCTGGACCCGTTTCTGCTGCGACTACGTCCATACCCCGGACAATGCCTTGTGAGCCATCTACCCAAAGAATGCATTCGCCCTTTGCCTCTAAGTCTGAGTTGTGAGTTTGTGATGACGACAATGGACGGCGATCGCCCTCCCATACAGAAGGAATTTGGGTTAATTTCTTCAGCCGACGACTGGTAGAGCGATTAAAACTTGTCATAGAGGTAAGTTAATCAAAACAAGCTATATAGAATTAAACTTTCAACTTGGGCTTACGCCTCGGATCAAAACTCTCTGGCTGTTTGTGAACAGTGGTTGCTGCTGGTGGCTACCACAAGGCTTGAACTTCAAAATATCGAATCTCTAAATACATTGAATCTCTCAATTCTAGAATAAAAATCTTTGTGTGCTTTTGACGCAGTGTTTACAATTTGCATTCCTGGGGCATTAATGTCGCTAGAATGGATACAAAAACCTTTACAGCCACCAAGCTTACCGCTTGGTGTTGAAACTAGAGTGCTTGCCCCCACACAGCCATGCTCACACCAACTGATACCATTTGACTTTAAGGTTGATATATATGGGCAAGCAGTTCTTGAGCAGGAAAGGCAAGGGGAGTCAATTGTATCAGGATTTTTGTGAAACCGTATAAGGAGTAAAAACAGCAGATGACACAAGCAACTCAGTCTCAACAACGGGGAATTCAATTGAGCGAAGCCGCATTGCGTCAGGTGAAATTCTTGCAAGATCAGCAAGGCGGCAAAGACCTATGCTTACGGGTTGGAGTGCGTCAAGGTGGCTGTTCCGGAATGTCTTACTTGATGGATTTTGAAGACCCCAGCAAGATTACTCCTCAAGATGAAGTTTTTGATTATGATGGCTTCAAAATTGTTTGCGATCGCAAAAGTTTATTATATCTGTATGGTTTAATGCTAGATTATAGCAACTCTATGATTGGCGGTGGTTTCCAATTCACTAACCCCAACGCCAGCCAAACCTGCGGTTGCGGTAAGTCGTTTGGTGTGTAATATAGTCATTTGTCCTTTGTCATTTGACGAAGGGCTTGTGACTGATGACTAATGACTCATGACTCATGACTAATACAGTTGACTCTCTGTTTGATACAGGTTTAGAACGTTATAAAGCTGGAGAAGAAGCTTCAAGTCTTATTCCTGTGTTTAAGGATCTGTGCGATCGCGCTCCCAGAAGTAGTCCTGCTTGGACTTGTCTAGCGTGGTTGTATTTACTAGATGACAAACCCAACCTTGCTTACAAGGCTGCACAGAAGGCGGTAAAGCTCAATCCACAAGATGCCCAAGCACGGGTGAACCTTGCTGTTGCCATGCTGGAAACAGGTCAAAAAGGTTTGCGACAACACGTTGACTTTGCACAACAGTTGATTTTTGTCAACCCAGACTGGCGAGAAGAAGTCAAAAATAGCATTGAAGACGGTTTCAACAGAAAACCAGATTGGCAGAGTTTGGCAAAAGTCAAAAACTGGCTGTTTCCCGAGGAATAATTGCTAAACAGTCCCACATCTACAGTCAATAGTCTAAAACTATTGACTGATAATTAATGACTATGAAAGATAAGTTTTTAAGCTGGCTAAACTTGGTTTTAGTGGCAGATGTGTTCCTAGTTTTGTTTGGTTTTGGGTGGTTGGCGGTTGCTGCTATTGGTGAAGCAGTTGGAGTCCCACTGGGCTTAGATTTGTGGCATACGCTTTGGCAACCTGTATTTAACCCGGCTATTGGCATCCTGATGGCTGGTGCGCTCATCAGTGGCATTGTTAATTGGGTTTCTCAGAAATTCTTAAAAACTGGCAACGAGTAATATCAGGTTCGGTTGATTATATCAACTTGACTTAAGTATAACTACTTAAGTCAAGTTGATATAATTAGTATTAGTAGGGACTGAGTACTGGAGACTAGGGAATCAAGAGTCCCTAATCGCTAATCCCTAGGATTTGAGAATTTTTACCAGTGCTGGTTCCAAATTGGGATACTTGTACTTGAACCCACTTTCTAAAGTGCGTTTGGGAACAACTTGTTGACCTTCCAGAACGACCATTGCCCCGTCCCCTAAAAGGGCTTCGAGAGCAAATGCCGGAACAGGTAACCAAGAAGGACGATTCATGACTTTTCCCATAGTTTGGGTCAATTGAGCCATTCGGACAGGATGAGGGGCAGTGGCGTTATATACCCCTTGCATTTGGGGTTTGGTTAAAGCTAGAAAAATCAGGTTAACGACATCATCTAAGTCAATCCATGAGAACCATTGCTGACCACTACCCAAGGGACCACCAGCGAAGAGTTTGAACGGTGTAATCATTTTACCCAAAGCACCACCGTCACCCAAAACAATACCCAATCGCACAATGACGAGTCGCACGCCAGCATCTGTTACCTTTGTTGCTTCTGCTTCCCAGGCTTGACAAACTTGGGCAAGAAAATCGTGACCGGGTGAACTCGTCTCATCAAAGGTAGCCGTTTCACTCGTACCGTAGTAGCCAATAGCCGAAGCGTTCACTAACACACTAGGCTTGGGGTGAGCGTTGGCAATTGCGTCCACAATGTTTTGTGTAGCCAGTTTACGGCTGTTTAAGATTTCCTGCTTGCGTTCGGGTGTCCAACGTCCTTCAGCAATAGATTCGCCTGCAAGATTAACGACACCATCACAACCAGAGATGGCACTTTGCCAACCTCCAGATGCTGTTGGTGTATAGGCAACAATTTCCACATCCGGAAAAGCCGTAGGTGGAAAAACCTTTTGCGCATAAGTGGTGTTACGAGTTAACACTAGCACTCTTATACCCTCGACCTGTAGTCGTTCCACCAAACGACTACCTACAAATCCTGTTGCTCCAGCAATTGCTACTTTCATAATCAACCTCCGCCAAACCGCTATTTTAAAGTTTTTTATCCAAGTTTTGGCTTATGCCACCGTAGTTGACTCTGGAAATTTGCTTGTGTGTCTTGTGCTGCTTTTGTCTTTACTCAAAACACAGGTTCTTTAATGAATCTATAATGATTTGGCTTTTAGATGGTTCGGTATTATAGGATGGACGGAGTGTTGCAAGGCTTGGGGCTATTATGGCTCGCTATACGTGTTCATTTATTCTTTCTGTTCCTCTTGACCAACTTCAACCGTTACTTGTAGAACTTCTGCAAGATTGTAATTTGGATGTTCAATACTATACAGCCGATTACATCATGGCGCGTGAAATTCCTGGTCATATATCCTTTTTAAAGTTAGTGACGGTGGAAGCATTGATTGACAAAAGCACAGCTACTGAAACAGAAACCCGGATGAGTATCGTGATTAAAAACGAGGAACTAGCACTTCAGCGAGAGAATCACTGCCGACAAATGTTTGAATACGTTAAGCAGGCAATTGAAGACTGCCGCCACTGGCATCTGATTGAGAGTCTCGCGGGGTAAGTAGCTATTGGCGCTTTTGACGCTTTCCCGCCTTTAGGCTGGGAAATTGTTGGCTCAATGAGTCGCCTTATTCTATAAAGAAAGGCGTCTGCTTGGGCTAGCTCAATGACAAGGCTAGCTTATAGCAAAACGCCCCTCCAAAAAATGTGCTCTTGTGACAGTAGAAATATTCCAGAATCAATATGGCTTCAGTCCTCCAGTTCCTCGGTCATGCCGGGGTTTATTAGTGTAATATCATACTCACTGGAATCTGTTTGTCCTCCTGTACACATACTATCTCGCAGTAGGTAATAAATAGCACGTACTTGAGGACCAAAAACGATTTCGTCCTCATTTTTCAGGTCATGAGCGGGGATCTTCCGCCCGTTATTAATCATTAGACCATTGGAACTCGGTTTGCCTTTGGCGTCACCATCGACAATCCGATAATAATAGCTATGCTTCTTACCATCGCGCGGTAGCCTAATGAGTGTGGCATGGCGGCGCGAGACAAACTGCGAGATTAAACGGATATCGCAGTGGGCGTCCCTACCAATGGAATATACGGGGCGATCAAGAATAAATTCTTTGCGTCCTTGATCGTCTTCTATTATCAGTAGATGGCTTTCATTTGTTTCTGCTGCCATTGAAAAATCGTTGCTAAATTCGTCGGTTGAACTGTTATTAATCAAGATTTGTTTCGTATTGTTTGCTGCCATTCTTTGAGTAAAAGTCTATGGTAATTATCTTATATGCTTTTAAATTGCTTAGTTGTTCACAAGAGTAGAACAAGCTGTCCTACTCTTTTAACTACTGTAGGCATTGCACCCGTCTCAACAGGTTTTGTGGGTCTCGAAACAGCTAACTACCGACCTAGTTTAACGTGAGATTGGCAAAACCAAATATTTACGCTCACAAATAATACCTCGAAACGAGGAGATTAGGGGCGATGAGCAAAACGTCGTAATAAAAGGGAATTAGTGACGACACTAACAGAGCTAAAAGCCATTAATGCAGCTGCACCCGATGGGCTTAAGACAAAACCTAAACTTGGCAACAAAACACCAGCAGCTAAAGGAATGCCAAGAGTGTTATACGCAAAAGCCCAAAATAAATTTTGACGGATTTTGCTCAAAGTTGCACGACTAAGTTGTATGGATTTTACAACATCAGTTAAGTTATCCCGCATCAAGACAATTTCCGCTGTTTCCATCGCAACATCAGTACCCGAGTGTAAGGCAATACCTATATCAGCTTGAGATAGGGCTGGGGCATCATTAATGCCATCTCCTACCATCGCGACAATAGAGTGATCACTACTTCGCTTTGTTCCCCATGCTTGTAATTCTTGAATAGTAGCAGCCTTCTTCGCAGGGAGAACGCCAGCCAAAACATCACTGGTATCTAGTCCGAGTTGTTTTGCTGTCACATTTGCTGCTTGTTGTGTATCTCCACTGAGCAACATCACCCGTAAACCCATCTGGCGCAGCTCGTCTAGTGCTGCTTTAGCATCTGGTCTTAGGGTATCTTGAACAGCAATCAGTCCGGCTACCGCGTCTCCAACTGCTACGAAAACTACCGTTTTACCATCTGTTGCTAGCTTGTGAGCCTGTTTTTGTGCAGTTTCACTGATAGAAATTCCGTGCCAATGCAACCAGTCACAGTTCCCTAAAAGCACCAAAGTGCCTTCTACGACAGCAGAGACACCAAGCCCTGGTTCGGTACGAAAGTCCACAGCATCTGGGATAGATAACTGTTGCCGTTGAGCTTCTTGCTGAATTGCCGTTGCTAAAGGATGAATCGTGCCGATTTCTACTGCTGCTGCCAGTTGTATGAGCGATTGGGGATTGGCGATGAGCGATTGGCGATTATTCTCCAGTCCCTCAATTGGTAGGCAATCTGTGACTACGGGACGACCTGTGGTAAGAGTACCAGTTTTATCAAACACGACTGTGTTTAATTCGTGTACTTTTTCTAAAACGTCGCCGCCTTTGATCAGCAAACCCCGTTCTGCGCCAATGGCTGTTCCTACTAAAATTGCTGTTGGTGTAGCAAGCCCTAAAGCACAGGGGCAAGCGACTACCATTACGGCTATTGCTAGCTTTAAACTCACAAGGAGCGGGGTGTAGATCGTGGGGTGTGAACTGTGAGGCGTGCTGAGTAAGGAGTGGTGAGAGATTTGCATGGCATACGACATAATTGCGTCATGCCAGATGTGCGTGCCGAAAAAGTACCAAAAGACAAATGTTAACAATGCCGCCGTTAATACACCGTAAGTGAAGTACCCAGCAACTGTATCTGCTAATTTTTGTACCGGCGCTTTACGGGTTTGTGCGGCTTCCACTAAGGCGACAATTTGAGCCAAAGTCGTATCACTTCCAGTGCGGGTTGCTTCAATGGCGATCGCTCCTGATTGATTGAGTGTTCCTGCTGTCACCAAATCTCCTGGTTGCTTTGTCACTGGCACCGCTTCTCCAGTTAGCATGGACTCATTGACAGTTGTTTGCCCATCGACGACTTTACCATCGACCGGAATTTTCTCTCCTGGCAAAACTTGTAACCATTCACCAACACGCACCACCTCAGCCGGAATTTCTACAATTCCTTTATTGGAAGACAACGCGGCAGCCGATTCCGTCGTTTTAGGCTTGGCAATCAATCGTGCAACAACCGGCTGGAGGGCGAGCAATTCCTTAAATGCTGCTGCAGCGCGACCTCTGGCTTGTTTTTCCAGTGTCCGTCCTAGTAGGATAAAGCCTAACATCATGACTGGCTCGTCAAAGAAGCACTCCCACCCAAGTTGAGGAAACAGCAGAGCCACCAAGCTAGCGATGTAAGCTGTTAGTGTTCCCAATCCCACTAGAGTGTTCATGTTGGGTGCATTGTGCCGTAAACCCCGCCAGCCATCCACTAAAATTGGGCGACCAGGGATGAGAAGCGCTAGCGCTGCCAATCCACAGTGGAACCAGATGTTATGCAAAATCGGTATTACGTAACCACCAATGTTACCTATATGACCAATAAATGACAGGATCAGCAGGACAGCAGCAACGATCAATTGCCGTTTTGCAGACTGCATTTCTTGGCGCTGTCGTTCTGCTGGGTCTTGTATTGATTCTGTCTCACCTACTACTTTCCCGCCTAGTTTCCGGGGTTGAGTTGGGAACCCAGCAGCTGTCAATTGCTTTGCCAG
Source organism: Scytonema sp. PRP1 (assembly GCF_036697665.2). NCBI lineage: Bacteria > Bacillati > Cyanobacteriota > Cyanophyceae > Nostocales > Scytonemataceae > Scytonema > Scytonema sp. PRP1. The sequence goes on from NZ_JBAHYJ020000132.1 coordinate 114,802, forward strand.
TGCATCCGCATCGACTGCACCAGCTTCCAAATCTACGACTGCTACCTCTGTCGCCAGGTTCACACAGGCGCTTTTAACTCCTGGATACTCAGTAAGCCGACGTTCTACTGCCCTCACACAGCCAGCACACTTCATACCCCCGACATCCAAAGTGATTTTCTCTGTTGTCGAGGCTGGTTCTGGGGAAACGTTAGTTTTCGAGACAATTTGCATGGAAAGTTTTTGAATTTGCTACGATGAAACTTTAACGCCTCTCTAAAAGCGTCTCTAATTCGAGCGTAGGCGAAATCCAAAGCTTTGACATAATGTCAAACTTATTAAGTTTTGTTAAGTTATGGTTGTATAGGGGTGTAGTTGTGTATTAATTATAAAAAAATTGTTTTTCTTTTGAATTTCTAATTTAATTTACACCTTCAGACCCTATCACCGACGGCTCGAACGCAGATAAGTCACGTATATAAGTGTAACTAGCTGTATTGGTATAAGGAGCATCTCGCTTTTCCAGAAAGGATTGACTGCGATATGAGACATACTGCAGAAATAAGCTAATCCCAATACTGTGAGTAGTGTTAAGGTTATATTTTTACGTTTGAGCGTTAACATATTGGTAGAAATAAAATATTTTTCACTAAATATAAATAGTCTTTAGAGTAAGTAATAGAGTTCTAGTTTATTCTTAACTTAGAATTAATTGACACATACTATAGAAATAAATTTACCCACAGAAGGGTGAATAAAAGACAGATAAAGTTCCGCCCTTAGTGGTGACAAATCTTAAAGGTATAAGCAATGGTAACTCAAGGCTGTCAATAGCTGTTTGTAGGATGAGCAGTGCCCCTCCTACTACTGTAAAATTATGAGTTCATGCACCTCAGATAGATACTCTAAAATAGAAATTCAATACTGAAAGACGATTTTCTAAAACCAGCCCTGCTTTTTCACGAAGTAGCTATTAACAAATTCGTCGTGGGATTTGTTCAAATAAATCATCCCTTCAATTAAACCTACAAGCTGCATAATCAAGAATGTAAATCCGTAGGTGAAATAACCTCCTACTAAGGAAATCACTAGCATGATAAATCCTTCTGGTGCATACCCAAGAATAAATTTATGGATACCAAAACCTCCAAAAATAATGCCGCAGTATCCAGCTAAAAGTTGTTTGGCGGCGTGACTGGGGGTGAGATTTGCCATATGCGTCAAGCTCCTTCACTTTATAAATGACATATAAAATTGAAATTTTATACTGCTATAAAATAATTATGATTAATTACTGAGTATTAATATTTTTATCATAACTAAGTATTAATACAGGTAAAACAGATATGCAAAAGCAGCGTACCACTACTTTTTAGGGAACGCGGCAGCTTCAGAGGAGCGAGGTTTTCAGGGCAGCGACCACTTGAGCCTACACTCTTGAATCATTCCTGTTTCTTTACTTTAACGAGAAATCCCAGTACAGCACTTTTGTACGATTTCTTCCCCAAAAATGCTTTTATTGAGAGTATTTTGCAATTAATGCGAAATACAACTATGCCCCATTACTTCATACAAGTGAAGTCGTGCTATTTCCGGATTTTTTTTATTTCTCCTGACATAAGCATCAGTCTCCAAGCGCTTAACGATCCTACATACGCAGATACTTATGTGTACTCCAGCTTACACATCTCTAGACGATTCATGAAAAGTGGAGTTCCCATTTCGTTTTTGATTCGACCCATGCAGGGTTTGGGCTTTCAGACTTACCGCAATTTTTTGTAAGTGTTATCCGTAATAATATTTGTGCATTCAAGGTAGCATTGATTGACACTAAATACCAATAATGAATTGGTAAAAATTTGTAAATTTTTTTTAAAGATTTTGAGTATTTTCAACGGCAAGCAGAAAGTATTATTTACTAGTGCTGCCTAAGACAAAAAGGCTTAGCAGAGTGCCGCTGTTCCAAAGGCTGTGGAGAAGCATAGGAGCAAGGAGATTGCGCGATCGCGTGTAAACGATCCCCAAGACAATACCTAGGGCGAACAGCGGTAAAATTTCCGATAAGCTTAGGTGAGCAGCTGCAAATAGAAAAGCACTGGCAAGAATTGATCCCCATACAGGTAGATAACGAGTCAGGGAGGGTAACAAAAACCCGCGAAACAAAAGTTCTTCAAAAATTGGGGCGGCGATCGCAGCCGTAGAGAAGAATATGCCAAGCGCCACAGTATCTTGGCTTTCTAACGCCAGTTGCAACAAGGGATTACTTCCACCTTGTCCTCGCCAGAGTTGTTGATTAATCAAAGACACGACCACCACTATGGGCAAAGCCACACAATAGCCACCCAGCCCCCACAAAAACCACTTACCTCCTAACCGGAAGCGAAACCAGTCGTCTGGTAAAGGGAAAAAGCGTTTGATAGATAAATACAGTACTGATAAAGCACCAAATGCCACCAACAGGTAACTTACCAAGACGTATAATGCTTGAATTCTGACATTAGGGGCGGGACGCGGGATGGGGAGGACAGATATGACTATGGGCACAAGAAGTTGTCCCATCAAGAAAAAGCCCACGACAAAAACCTGTAAAATCGTTTCCCCATCCCAAGGCGTTGACCAACCCACATCTGAATTTTGAGCCAATAAAGCTGTTTTCCCTTGGATAAGGCGCTGTCCAACCAAAAAAATCAGCAGCCCTAAACCTAAAAAAGCCGTCAGTGCTGGAACGCTACCGATAATTGCTAATTTCAACAATGCTTGTTCAGCAGCTTCTTGTTGAACTGCTTCCAGATCTGCCAAAGCATCCTGACGCTCCTGAAGTTGGTATAACTCACTCAGAGCAATATAGCGAAACCAACCATCTAAATTGTTTTGAATCAGTTGTTCGGAAGAAGGGAAAATACGCGGGGGATCACTCCTCAGCCCCGCCAACACAGCTGCAGCTTTCTCAAATTCAGGATTAATGTCTGAACGTTGCTGCAATTGACTCCAAGTTTTCTGTGCCGTCTCTATTTTTCCTTGCTGCGCTTGTAAAATTCCCAGCCGCAAGTCTAATTCAGGAATTAATTTTTGCAGTTGTTTAACAGACTGCTGCAACTTTTGCTGCTGTTCCTGACGAGAGGTGTTGGTAACAGGAGGCAATTCTGGTTGCGGTTTAGGAGTTGTAGGAGTCGTAGCGGGTTCAGATTGAAGCTGCGCCAGTTGCTTTTTGGCTTTTTCCAAATTAGTTTGAGCGGATTTACGTGCCTCTTGATACTGTTCTGTAGCGCTTTCAAGAGGTTTAACGCCCAGTAGTGCATCCTGCAATGGCTTGAAATTCGCGCTGTTGCCATCTAGCGGTTCCCAAGAAGCAGCTTGCAGCACAATATTTGTTTGATAAAGTTCCAAACGACTCTGGAACTGAGGTTCCTGCCAACTACTTAACAAAGATAAGCCGACAAGCAATATCGCAACCAACGTCAGTATGATTAAACCCAACCGCTTGAGAGTCATCTGTTCTCCCTTAACTAACCAAATTTAGAGCGCAAGCTTCACAGATTCTCCTATAGAGGTTCACCGATTGGGAATTTTCGCAAGAAAACGCTGTCAGAGTATAAATTTCTTAATACAGAGACAATGGTTCTCGACTGGATATCATCAGTGTAAGAGTCTGCAAGCAACTTCACTATCTTAAAGTACAACCCATTGCACTGCTTGCCCTGTGGGGAGGATTTACCCAGTTCTGACGATATTCCTGTAGATAATCAATTGCAAGATTTGATCCCCAGTTTGCTCAAAGCAATCCTAGCTTAGGTATGGGTAAGCCGCATGCATTGGTTTTTTGGCGTTGACATGGGGATTTAGTACGATCTTGAGGAACCCGCGATCGTACCAGATGGATTTTTGAGTTTAGGAGTCCGCTGAACAACGTGCCCAAAGGTTGGCTCAAGAGTTGCGAAGACTAGAAGTACAGCCAGATTCTTTGACTTGAGATATCGCTCTTATCATGCCACTACTAATGACTTATCTTCTTCCCAAGAAAGTAAGGAGTCAAGCGTGCCTGATTCTGTAAATGTTCTAGCAGCTAGCAGACAGCGCAGCAAATCAACACACATTTTTGCTGGATAAATTCCTTCTTGTCCGCCCACAACCAGCTTTTCTGTTTCATCGGGTTTTGATAAATCAACTAAAGTATGAAAGTTGAGGTTATCGAAGGTTGCGGTAACAACGTATTTCCCCAAATTACCGCCCCCAATACTCATGTAAGTTTCATCATCTGCTCCCAATGTTACTAAAGTTTTGCTTTTGCCATCTAACTCGCGCATAGCTGTTTCGATTTGGCTCCAATTTGGGTTTTCAATTAAGTCACCTTCATTTCTGTTGCCATTCCATTTTTCAACAGATAAGTCTGATACAAACATTATTGCCTCCTTCTTTTTGGTGGTTTTACTATTATTGTTCTACTTCCAGTAGGAGTAATGATTTCTAATTCTTCTATACCTAACTGCCAAGCCATAGAATTTACCCCGCCTCTTAAACCGCAAGCATCGCAAAGTTCGCGGTCAACCCTCAAACAAGCCTTACCACCTCTAATACCAGTATTTGCTGCTTGCTGAAAAGCATCAGCCTCAGCGTGGGTTTTAGTGATGGGATTGACACTAAGTGTTATCAGTCGAGGATTTGGATTATTACTAGAATTTATACCGAAGAAACTTTGACCACCTATTTTTAAGTTGGCTATGGTTGATTTGTCTGTTTCACTACCAGCCGGGGGTAAACCTAGGCGCTGTCTATATTCAGCTAGTTCATTAAAAATACTAATCGTTTCGTCTTTTGTTTAATTTTTTGACCTATGTCCTTGATTGGGTTTTTTGCGTATATTAATGCAGACTCAACATCCTTTTTTCCCCCTCACCCAAGTGCGAAATGATTTTAGCAAAGCAATTTCCCCTACGGTTTTACTCTGCTCAATAAATCTGCTTATTTCATTGAGCGATACTATAGGAAAGGCAACGCTCAATTCGCGCTCAACATATTGCCCTTCTATCAACTGATAAAATTTCAACTCTCGCCCGTTATATCTCCAAAGTTCAGGTACGCCTAGCGCAGAGTAAATCTCAAATTTGTTAACTGAACTGCTGGTAATATCAATTTCAATTGCTAAATCTGGCGGTGGATCAGTTTCTAAATCAAGTGTTTGCCTACCTCTAACAATAGGTTCGCTTTGGATGTAGTAACAGTTGTCTGGTTCTATTCCTCGCTTTGCTAATCGCCGCTTTAATGTTGTAGAACCAGCACTTTTAATATCAATTTCTAGTTCTTCAACCAAGGCAAAGATAAAACGGTCGAATTGAATTTTCGGGTTTTCATGTTCAAAAAGTGGCGTCATAATTTCTAAAGTGCCACACTCATAAGCAAACCGAGAACCTCTATCCTCACCTGTTTCTGTTACCAAGGCTTCAAAGGTTTCCCAGCTAATATTGTGCAGCACTGTTCTTTGTTCAGCAGGGGTTGAGGTAGTAATCATGCTTGAAAAATACCTGGCGATGTTCGTAATGGCGGCTATACAAACATGACGCGAAGCGGCTTCCCGAAGGGAAGTCCGCGTAGGCGGACTTATATAATAACCTGTGTAGGCAGGCTTTGTATGTGTGCCTGCTTTGCTCCCAGACTTCTAGTCTGAGGGGCGCAACAAACATTAGACTTCTTGTAAAAATATGAGTTATGAATTTTTGAACCACAGATGGACACCGATGGACACCGATATTTATCCGTGTGCATCTGTCTTCATCTGTGGTTTAATTCCAAAAAAATTGACTTATGCAAGAGTTCTATTGTCCATCATCAACTTAACTTAAGAAACCGCCAAAGAAATCTAACGTTTCCTTCAACGCTTTGACGAAAACATCAATTTCTTCACGAGTGTTGTAGAAAGATAGACTAGCCCGTGCAGTCGCCGGGATCACTAAATGCCGGTGTAATGGTTGCGTGCAGTGGTGTCCGGAACGGATGGCAATGCCTTCTTGGTCTAATAATGTAGATATGTCGTTAGCGTGAATTTCTCCGGCGGTGAATGCAGCAAGAGCAGCTCTGCCCAAACCTGCTACTTTAGGTTTAGGACCGTAGATGCGAATTTGTGGAATTTGTTCTAGCTGCTCGAATAGATAGACAGTCAGTTCTGATTCGTAGGCATAGATTTTATCCATACCAATCCCACTAAGGTAATCTACCGCTGCACCAAGAGCAATTGTTTCTCCAATTGAAGGTGTACCCGCTTCAAATTTATGGGGTAAATCCGCGTATGTAGAATGGTCTAAAAACACATCCGCAATCATTTCACCACCGCCCAAAAAGGGAGGCATTGACCGCAGCAATTCTAACTTGCCATACAAAAAGCCAATCCCTGTTGGAGCGCACATTTTGTGACCAGAAGCCACCAACCAATCACAGTCAATTTGCTGCACGTTGATGGGCATATGAGGGACGCTTTGGCAAGCATCAATTAATACTTTCGCACCATATTTATGAGCTATTTCGCAAATCTCCTTTACAGGATTAATACAACCCAACGTATTAGAGACATGTACCAGCGACACCAATTTTGTTTTCTCGGAAATCAGCTTTTTGAACTGTTCCAAATCAAAAGTTTCTTCTGCAGCCAGTTCGACAAATTTCAGCACCGCACCCGTCTTTTGCGCGACAAAATGCCAGGGTACCAAATTACTGTGGTGTTCCATCACCGAGAGGATAATCTCATCCCCTCGTTGCAAATTGTTCATTCCCCAGCTGTAAGCAACCAAATTTATCGCCTCAGACGCATTGCGGGTGAAAACAATTTCCTGGCGCGATGCAGCATTGACGAACGCAGCAACTTTGTCTCTTGAGGCTTCGTAAGCGTCGGTGGCTTTGGCGCTGAGAATATGCACGCCACGATGCACGTTGGAATTGTACTGCTCGTAATAGTCTCGCAGGGTGTTGAGTACGAGCAAAGGTTTTTGCGACGTGGCGGCGTTGTCGAAGTAAATTAAGGGTTTGCCGTTAACTTCTTGGTGTAGTATCGGGAAGTCAGCACGGACTATATCAGCAAGGGTTTTTTCTTGGGTAAAAGTCATTTTAATTATTACTCATTAGTCATTAGCCATTGTAGAGACGCGCCATGGCGCGTCTCTACATGTTTGTCATTAGTCATTAATTATTGACTGATAACTGTTGACGGTTTGTGTGAGTCTTTCTCGCAAAGAGGGTACAGGTATTTGATTGATGATTTCGGCGGCGAAGGCGTTAATCAATAAGTTGCGAGCATCATTCTCATCGATACCCCGACTTTGCAAGTAGAAGATTTCATCATCTTCCAACTGGCTAACCGTAGCACCGTGGGCGCATTTTACGTTATCTGCGGTAATTTCCAATTGCGGCTTGGTATCAACTCTGGCTTTCGGCGACAACAGCAAGTTGCGGTTCAACTGTGCTGCATCTGTCAACTGTGCAGGCTTAGGTACAAAAACTTTGCCGTTAAACACTCCATGAGCGCGATCGCCTACAATACACTTGTGCAATTGCCGACTCGTACTATAAGGATAATTAAGGGCGATCGCACTATGCGTATCCCCCAACTGGTTCCCCCCAATCATCGTCAATCCATTGAGGGTGGTTTCCGTTTGCTCACCAGTTTGCAAAATCTCTAAATTGTGACGTGATAGCTTTCCACCAAGAGCGATCGCATGACAAGTATACCGACTGTCACGAGCTTGAGAAACAGCAGTCTTGCCAATATGGAAAGCCTCTGCACCTTCCAACTCAAGCCGAGTGTGACTCACCTGAGCATTTTCCTCTACCCAAATCTCCGTCACCGCATTGGTAAAGTAAACTCTCTTCTCTTCCTCCTTGGCGTTCTTGGCGTCTTGGCGGTTCGTATACTCTTCCACCAAAGTCACACTACTACCAGTCTCCGCCACTACCAAACAACGCGGTAGAGAAATCGAAGGAGCCTCCCCAGCAACAAGAAACACCAAATGAATCGGTGTTTCCACTACCACATTCTTCGCCACCCAAACCACCGCAACATCTTTGATTCCACTGGTATTGAGGGCGGTGAACACCTCATGCGCTCCCTCAGTTTGAGCCAAATATTGCTGCACGCGTGATTGTAGAGACGCGCCACCTCTCGTCTCTACAGGCAAATTAGTCAAATTGCTTACCACAATCCCATCAGGCAAATCTGCAACCGCTGATAAATCAGGCGCATAAACTCCGTTAACAAATACCAAGCGACTGTTAGCAGCTTCTGGTAGTAGCAGCGTATCTTTTTGTACAGACGCGCCACCTCTCGTCTCTACATTAAATTGCACTTTCCGCAAAGAGGATAAATCAGTGAAGCGCCATTCTTCATCGCGGGTGGTGGGGAGAACCGATTTACGTACCCAAAGCGCAGCGCGTTCATGTAACTCCTGCAACCAAGCATCAACCTCAACAGACGCGCCATGGCGTGTCTGGACAACCTGATTTAACAACTCAGTTAGATAAGCATCCCTATCCAGCACAGCAGATGCCAAATCTACTGGATTTGAGTTAGGAACCGAACTGGGAGAAACCAGAATATTCATCACACACCTACCTCAGCCGCATTCTCTTCCAACACCCAGTCATAACCACGCGATTCTAACTCTAGCGCCAATTCCTTACCGCCACTGGTAAGAATTCGCCCGTTTGCCATCACATGGACGTAATCTGGCACGATGTAATTCAGTAATCGCTGATAGTGCGTAATCATAATCGTGGCATTTTCTGGACTCGCCAGCTGATTCACTCCGTTCGCCACAATTTTTAGCGCGTCAATATCCAAACCCGAATCTGTTTCATCCAGAATTGCTAGCTTTGGTTCTAATAGCGCCATTTGCAGAATTTCGTTCCGCTTCTTTTCGCCACCCGAGAAACCTTCATTTAAACTTCGACTCAGGAAAGCAGGATTCATCTTCACGACATCCAGCTTTTGTTCAATCAAATCATCAAAATCAAACGCATCCAATTCCTCTAAACCCTGCGCCTTGCGACGGGAATTGTAAGCCACGCGCAAAAAATCCAAATTACTCACACCTGGAATTTCCAACGGATATTGAAACGCCAAAAATATACCAGATCTAGCGCGTTCCTCCGGTTCCATTTCCAGCAAGTTTTGCCCTTGGAAAATTATCTCACCGCCAGTCACTTCATACGCCGGATGTCCAGCCAAAACTTTAGAAAAAGTACTCTTCCCAGAACCATTCGGTCCCATAATCGCATGGATTTCACCCAAGCGTACCTCAAGGTTCACACCCTTAAGAATCGGTGTTCCATCAACATTAGCTGTCAAATCCCGTACCGACAGCACAACTTCACTATTTTCAATAATCATGCTTGTTCTCTCTCTCTTCTCTCTTTCTCTGCGTCCTCTGCGCCTCGGCGGTTTTTTATTTAAACCACAGATGGACACAGATGCACACAGATAATTTATCTGCGTCCATCTGCTACAACAGGCTGTGGTTCCATTTACCCAACACTACCTTCCAACTTCAGACTCAGCAGCTTATCAGCTTCCACTGCAAACTCCATCGGTAGCTGATTAAACACATCCTTACAGAAGCCACTAATCATCATCGAAATAGCATCTTCCGACGAAATCCCCCGCTGCGCGAAGTAGAATAGTTGGTCTTCCCCAATCTTGGAAGTGGAAGCTTCATGCTCCACCTTCGCAGTATGATTTTGTACTTGAATATAAGGGAAAGTATTCGCGTGAGCATTATCCCCAATCAGCATTGAGTCGCACTGGGAATAGTTCCGCGCCCCTTGTGCCTTGGGATTGATTTTCACTAAACCCCGGTAGCTATTACTAGATTGTCCGGCAGAAATTCCCTTAGAAATAATCGTGCTGCGGGTGTTCTTACCAACGTGAATCATCTTGGTGCCGGTATCGGCTTGCTGCATATTATTTGTCAGCGCCACCGTAAATTCACCCACAGAGTTATCACCCACTAGCACGCAGCTAGGATACTTCCAGGTGATTGCAGAACCAGTTTCTACCTGTGTCCAAGAAATCTTGGAATTGACACCTTGACACAAACCGCGCTTGGTGACGAAGTTGTAAATACCGCCTTTGCCATTCGCATCTCCAGCGTACCAGTTCTGCACGGTGGAATATTTAATTTCGGCATTGTCAAGGGCTACGAGTTCTACGACAGCCGCGTGTAGCTGGTTGCTGTCATACATCGGCGCGGTGCAGCCTTCCAGGTAGGAGACATAGCTACCTTCTTCAGCAACAATCAGTGTCCGCTCAAATTGTCCAGTCTCCCCGTTGTTGATGCGGAAGTAGGTAGACAGTTCCATCGGGCATTTTACGCCTTTGGGAATATAGACAAAGGAACCATCGCTGAATACAGCGGCATTGAGAGCAGCAAAGTAATTATCTGCGGCTGGGACAACGCTACCCAGGTACTTTTGCACCAATTCTGGATATTCCTGCAATGCTTCCGAAATTGAGCAGAAGATAACACCATCTTTAAGCAGCTTTTCTTTAAAGGTGGTACCGATGGAAACGCTATCGAAAATTGCATCCACCGCGACGTTTGCCAGTCGCTTTTGTTCTGATAAGGGAATGCCTAGCTTCTCAAAAGTATCCAACAAAGTTGGATCAACTTCGTCCAAGCTGTTAAGCTTTTGTTTTGCTTGCTTGGGTGCGGAGTAGTAGATGATATTTTGATAATCTATCAGAGGATACTTAACGCTTGGCCAAGTTGGTTCTGCCATTTTTTGCCACTGGCGAAAAGCTCTCAGGCGAAAATCCAACATGAACTCCGGCTCGTTTTTCTTGGCGGAGATGAGGCGGACGATGTCCTCGTTTAGTCCACGCGGAATCATGTCGGCTTCAATGTCGGTGATAAAGCCGTACTTGTATGGCTGGTTGACTAAGGTTTTGACAGTGGCACTCATCGGTAGTTTTCTCTTGTGTTCGCTGTATGGAATCTCTTTAAGGATGGGAGACGGGCTTTTTGGGAGCCGATTCCCATATTCTGTAACCAAGTGGTTACGCGACTGCTAAAATAAGTATAGAGACTAAAACAACAACTATGTTGTTTAACTTATCTTCATTTTAAGCTAGATTAACAACAACATTGTTGTCAAAATCATATTTTCTTCAAAACAAATGAATTTTTAGGACGATGATGGTGACTATCCAGCAGTCCTCAACAAAGCAAGATATTCTAGAATATCTGCTGAAACACCCGCAGACTACAGCTTTTGATTTAGCCGAGGCTCTTGATATTAGCCCCCAAGCGATTCGTCGTCATCTTAAGGATTTAGAGGCGGAGCAACTGATTTCTTTCTCTTTGTCCGTGCAAGGGGGAATGGGGCGTCCGCAGCATATTTATCAATTAACTCATCAGGGACGCGATCGCCTGAGTAAGGAAGTTGCTGATAGCTACGGTCAATTTGCTGTTTCTCTACTGGATACATTAGCAGAAACGGTAGGACGCGACCAAGTCAGTTCAATTTTACGAAAGCAGTGGGAGCGTAAAGCACAAGAATATCGAGAACGCCTGGGTAACGCTTCCTTATCACAAAGGGTGGCAACTTTGGTAGAACTGAGAAAAGCTGAAGGCTTCATGGCTGAATCTCACCCTGTAGAATCGAGTGAGTCATCGCAAGGCGAACGATTTATTCTCATGGAACACAACTGCGCGATTTCTAATGTTGCAGAGTCTTTTCCTAGCGTCTGCGGTCATGAATTAGAAATGTTTGCCGCAGTTTTACCAGATTGTACAGTAGAGCGTACGCACTGGATTATTAACGGCGAACATCGCTGTGGCTATTTAGTACAAGCTAGAAAAAACAGACCTTAAGTTTTTCTATGACATGAGTAGCCCCAAGGAGTGGGGACTTCATATTAAGTCTAAGTTATGAATTCTAGGTAATTAGTAATAGCCTTTACCAATCAGCCATTATTCATCACCTGTTACAACTAGTAAATTTGAGTCAGTTTTAGACAAAAGTTATGGAGTTACCATCACAGCAGTCAACACCACAATTTTTAACTCCAGAAGAGGCAGTCAAAGTAGATGCAGCTTTGCTTTCCTCACCGGAGAAATTTTTAACCAGATTGACAATTTCATCACTCAGGCTTTTGAAACAAATTGCTCAAGAGTATGAAGTAAAGATTGAAGATTTGACAGCGCAACAGGTCATTGCTTGGTTTGAAAAAGATGGGAAGATTCGGCGAGAGCAAGGAATTGAGGCGGCGTACTTGAAGTGGTAGTGGGAAATAGTTAGTTGTTAACAACTAACTACTAACCAGTAACTACTACCAATAACAAAAAAGCACCTTAATTAAGGTGCTATAAAATGCTATAAAAAGATGATAGAGATATTTATTTTTATCAACAAGTTTTTATGCGTGATGGGTAGTGCGCGGACTACGAGTTCCAGCAGCAGCTCCAATCATTGAAGCGAGTAAACCCAACAAGGAACCAAATACAAACCACCACAAGCCGGAACGTACATTTGCTGCAATCTCACGAGCTTGTTGAGCAGTAACGTTGTTTTGCGGTATATTCACACCACCTTGCTGTTGCACTTGGTTAATCACTTCTCCAGCATTAGAAGCTGCAACACCAAAAGCACCTGATACCCCACTTGCTAGTAGCCAAGAGCTTAATGCCAAAGTCGTTGCCCAAAGTATTGCGCCGTTGAGAAGAGCAGTATTGCGGTTCATTGGACCACAAGCACGAGCCATAACCCAACCACCAGTAAATAGGGAAATCAACAAACCGATGGTTGACCAAATTCCCGCATTACCTGCAACATTAGGTGCAATTGTTCTGGGTGCACCTGAACCTTCAACAGTGCCTGCTGCGATCGCGCTAAACATGGCGCTCAAAATCAATTGAGTTGCTAAGGCAACCAACAAACCAGAAATAATAGGACCCCAGCGAACACGGTCGTGGTAATCGCCTACTCGACCGATCACAGGCTCGGTAATAACTTCGTCACCTACTCGATTTGTGTATGACATACTATATTTTCCCCTTAACTACTCCACTAAACTTTTTTCTCAGGTTTTCATGCTAATGATTAAAATTAAATGGCTTGTGATGATTTTACATATCTATCAGTGGAAATAATTAAGAACTCTATCTTTAGTTATAAGAATATTATTATTTTCACCACATTTGTTTAACTTTTATTAAGTTTTAATACCTTGATCAAATTGAAAAATTGTAATGAGAATTTACAAAATTTCAAAAGAGCAATTAGATGAAACTAACTTTTTTTAATTATAGCTCTATTTTTTTAATTACAGTTAATCTATCATTTAATAAATATCAAAATAGTTATTAGTAAACAGTTATGAGTGAACAGATAATAACTATAGAAATTCCATTTAATTTCAGAAATGTTGTTAATGGTTGTTTAGTACTTAGTCGGTAGTTGGAGCGTTGTTTACCACTACCGACTACCCACTATCAGTCATAACGAGTCAGTTCACAATATTTAGAATTGCTGTAATAACTGCTAACGCAGTTTCACAGCGGTGCCTGTGGCAGTAATCAGTATGAGAACACCTGATTGGTCAACATTGATTGTGCCAGTATCGACTTCAATGCCAATAACCGCATCTGCTCCTAAACGTAATGCCCGTCGCTCTAATTCTTCTAAAGCCTTGCGTTGACCCTCCTCAAAGAGGCGTTCGTAGCTACCCGTGCGTCCACCGATAATATCGCGGATGCTAGCAAAAAAATCTCGCAGGAAATTGCTACCATAGACCACTTCCGCCGTTACAATGCCTAAATATGACTGGATGATGGTTCCTTGAATCACATCGGTCGTAGTTAAAATCATACATTTGCCTCAAAAACATAATTGTCAGTTCATACTGCTGTTTGGATTTTCAAGCGTCGAAGCAGATACCTCAAAAGCAGAGTATATGAAAAATGAATGTTAATTTCCTGTAATTTCACACAACCAAAGGAAAATTATCGTAAATATTTTGTAAAAGTAAACAAATAGAGTTTGCAAAAGCAAATAGATCTGTTTTAATAGACAATCAACCACGGAGATTGTGGAAAAAAGTTGCAGAAACTTTCAGGTAATTTACTGTGTACAATCGAACATCATTGATAGTAAGTGTTCTCCTAGTAGGAAGCTTTGTAGCAACAATACCTTTGGTAGCTCACGCTCAAGAAGCACTACCGCAACAGCAAAGCAGCCAGGAGTTAAAGGGACTTTTGGAGGAAGGGCGGAGGCTGGTAGATAGTGGTGATTATAATGGTGCGATCGCCATCTATCAAAGAGCTGCTGCTCTAGAGCCAAAAAACGCCACGATTTATTCTGGCATTGGCTATCTCTACGCCCAACAAGGGAATTTTCCTGCAGCACTACAGGCTTACCGTCGTGCTGTTGCCCTTAATCCTAACAATAGCGATTATCAATATGCTTTGGGTTATGTCAGTGGCAATTTGGGAGATAACAGAACCGCCAAGGAAGCCTACCGTCAAGCGATACAAGCTAACCGGAGTAATGTCAACGCTTATATAGGGTTGGCTACAGTCCTGTTGCGTTTGGGAGAGAACAACAATCTGAAATGGGCATACGAACAAGCTGTCAACCTTGACCCGAAAAATCCTCAAGTCTATGAGTTGCGGGGTAATATTTTAATGAAGCAGGGCAAATCAAGAGAAGCAATTACAGTGTTTCAACAAGCCCGGGATTTATACCAAAAGCAGGGTATGCAGGACAGCGTAGCAAGGGTAGAAGCCGTACTCCGAACTTTAAGGGGGTAAGATTAGTCCAACTTGCGTCCCGTGAGTTCAACGAAAATATCTTCTAAGTTAGAGGGACGTACCATCATCCCTGTTTTATCATTTTGTTGATTTAGGTACAAGTTTGCATCTTCCAAAGTAGGGAAAAAAAGATATTCCCAACGGTCTCCTGTTTGCTTCATGACCAAACCTTCGCCATGAGCGGAGCGCAACTCTTGTAGGGTGCCAAGAGAAATTAATCTACCACTATCCATAATGCCAATGCGATTACATAAATACTCGACCTCATCCATATAATGAGTCGTAAGCAGCATTGTCATCCCTTGCTTGTTCAAATCCCGAATAATCTCCCAAAGACGTCGCCTTGTTTGGGGGTCTAGTCCTACCGTCGGTTCATCTAGAAACAGAATTTGCGGTTGATGTAACAACGCTCTGGCTATTTGTAGCCGCCGCTTCATACCCCCAGACAAGGTTTTTACCAAGTCATCGCGTTTGGTTGCGAGTTCAACATACTCTAGCCATTGATGAATCAGCCGCTGTCGCCCAGGATTAGCAATGTGATGTAGCCTGCCGTGCAGCTCCATATTTTCCCATACTGTTAAATCGTCATCCACACTAATTTGCTGCAAGACAACGCCAATATGCTGCTTTGCTAATATCGATTGCGACACTACATTATAGCCAGATACCTCTATCTGTCCCTGGCTTGGTTTCGTTAGGGTGGTCAACATCCGAATTGTCGTAGATTTCCCCGCACCATTCGGACCAAGTAAACCAAACATTTCTCCCGCATTGATCGTGAATGACAGGTCATTGACCACGGGAATTTTATTGTAAATCTTGTAGACGTTTTCTAGGTGAACAGCAACAGTCATGGATAGCTTGGCAAGAGAGAACTTGATCGCCTGTTGTGACCATTGTGCCAGAACAGAAGGCTTTACTCTATTTATCTATATTTATTTTTTGTAAAACAAACAAATCCCCTGCCCCGTATACTATTATGGGGCAAGGGGGGTAACAACTTACAAACATTTCAGACATTTCAGAAAACGCGCTCACATCAAGTTGTTGACATCACTCTCACAAAACTAACTAGGATATTCAAAGGAAAACTAAACAGCAATTTCTTATACTAAATCAGCTACTTGGAGCACGTACTTCAGTTGCTTTTGCCAATATATTTTCCATTGGAAGTCGCATCCTCACCACAAGAACTGCTATTCTTTGGTAAGGTTTGTACGGGCTGAGAGGGTTCAAGTAACTTGAGATGATTTGTGTTTGACGTTGATTCTACATGAGCAATGATGTCCCTAAGTCGATCATTGACTACTGTTGGTCGATGTTCTCTTTTCATACGTTCCACTCCTAAAATAGTAGATCACCCAACTGACAACAAATAGTGGAAACCTTCATTATATCTCAATTCAAGATTTCGTTAAGGTACATTAGAGCGAACTATTAAATTGCCCTACTTGATGATCTATCACTATCAAGTGCTTTAGCTATGACATCTGTAATACCATTTGCTTTTTAAAAGGTTAAGAAAAATTGAGTTGTTTTATATATATAGAAATATTATTACGTTTCAAGAACTCATATACTCTATTTGATAGATGACAGAAAGCCGGACTTACGCACTATTAAGGCTGATTGTTTGCTATTAGCAAAAATAAGTCGTCTTTTTCGAGACAAGAGCGATGGTACGTACCATTTGATACTTGCCAGTTTCTACATTTTCTGGCGTCGCTTCTACATCATCAAGGCTGAGGCAGATGACTGGTAGTTGGTGAAAAATGGCGTAAGCTGAAGAAAAAGCACCAATGCTGTAAGCTGTGCCTACTAAATAGCCCTAAAGCTGTGCTAAGATTTTTTCAGCTTGCTGACACAACACCTCGTGATACTGACCGTTGCTTGCAAGCAAACCACCCCATTGACTCACATCACCAGTGTTATATTGCAACGGCGTACCGTCAAAATGAGTGAACTTGCCACCAGCTTCTGTCAGAATTAGTTCTGGGGCAGCTATATCCCAATCTTTGGGGGCAGACGTACCAGAAAGAGAAATATAAACATCTGCCCGTTGTTCGACAATTGCTGCAATTTTGCCACCCACACTGCCAACTGCTTTCTGATTTTGACATGGTAAGTGTTGTAGTAGGTAATTTAATCTTTGATTGCGATGACTGCGACTCACAACTAAGGTTAAATCTTCGATACGTTCCCGTGATGACACTTGTAACGCTAGACTTTTCCCATCACGGGTTTCCACAAAAGCACCGCCTCCCTTGATGGCATAGTACAGCTTTTGAGCTTCAGGTACTGCTACTACAGCAAGCACTGGGCGTGTTTCCTGCACTAAGGCAATGTGAATTGCATACTCCCCAGTTTTTTCGATAAAGTCTCGCGTACCATCTAATGGGTCAATGATCCACACCGATTCTTGTTTTGCTTGTTCGACTTTGTAAGTTTCTTCGCTAATGTAGGCAAAATCATCATGACCTAAAGCCGCTTGCAGGTTCTCTAAAATGTAATTATTGACATTTACATCTGCAATTGTGACAGGCTCATTCTGTTTATACTGCACTTCTAGATTGTTGTCGCCAGTTTGATGGTAGAAAGAGCGCAGTATATCTGTTGCTCCCCAACCTACGGAACGAGTGAGTTCTAAGATTTTTTCTAAGTCTTTCATTAATTGCCTTCTCCTCTTATCTGTCTTGAGTGTTTAACGGCTATGTAATCCCCATATTCCAAAACTGAGGAGTGTTATACCGCACAGTACGGTATTAAACTTTGTACAAAAGGCTATCCCACGACTTGTAGGATACCATGACAGGTAAGCGTGTTATATTAAACCGTTACCTAGGAAGTCACATTCCCAAAGGATAGCTCGACTGTACTCTGTTGGATAAATAGTTAAGCTCGAGAAAATTACGCATGAGAACACCAAAGCAAGTGATTAGTGCGTGGGTGGACGCTATGAACGTTCACGATGCAGACGCCGCAGCCGCACTTTACGACGAAGATGCTGTGAACATTCAGATTGCTATCGGGACTCCTGTTGAGGGAAAAAGCGCCATTCATAGGGATTTTGTCAACTTCTTCCGTTCAACACCAGACACTTACACCCACATCGAAAACTTATTTGAGGATGGAGAGTGGGCTATTCTTGAATGGTCTGGCGGTGGTACATTCATTGGGGATGGAACGGAATTAGGCACAGTAGATAAAAAGTACACTTTGAGAGGCTGTGGCTTCTTTCATGTCATAGATGAGAAAATCCGCTTTCAGCGTGGGTACTGGGACAAGCTTACCTGGTTTAAGCAAGTTGGACGAACAATAGACTGAAAATCTAATACTTCGTTTAAAGTGAAAATTTACTGACGGGAATGCATCCAGCGGCGTGTGCCAAAAAATTGACAGGAAAAAGAAGCAATCTGCGCTGCTTGCTTTAATGCAGTGGGAAAACTTTCCCGTAAGATGTAATGACAAAAAGCACCGTGGAAAATATCTCCAGCCCCGAGTGTATCAACGGCTTGTACTGTCGGCACATCTATAACACCAGCTTTACCATGTTGGAGGTATCGAATGGGTTTTTCTCCATGAGTGATGGCGATGTGGGGAATACCAACTCGACTCAGATAGGTAAAAACCTCATCTTCAGTATGGCAGTTAGGGGGATAAAAATTAGCAGAACAAAGAGCATAATCTACATAGGGTAAGACTTTGTCAAACCCGAGTTTCCAACTACCGCCATCGATCGCAACTGGGATATTCTTAGCTTTTGCCATTTGGGCAATTTGATTCCCAACAGTCATCTGATGTCCATCAATCAAGACTATATCAACGTTTTGCAAAATATCTGGCGGTACAGATTCGCTGGTTGCTTGAGTTTTGACGGCGTTGATGGAAATAACTGCCCGTTCACCAGTTGCTTGGGTGACAATAATAGAAGAAACTGGCGGCGCGTTTTGGGTAGTGGGGTTAAGGTCAGTTATTAAAACTTTGTGATTTGCCAAATCTCCTTTAATCAACTGCGTCATTGGGTGAGAACCTATGACACCCAACACTGTAGCTTGATTGCCCAAATGACTGAAAGTGACAGCAGCGTTAGTTGCTGGGCCACCTGCGGTTACAGTATAGTCAGCAGCGACTAGCTTCTGGTTATTCTTGGGGGGAGACTCAGCAAGGTAAATCAAGTCCAAGGTGACTAAACCGACAAATAGTCCATGTTTTTCCATTTTTGTGCGGTAGGCGAGATATCTGCCATGATTGAATTATCTGTGGTTCCTAATAGTTAATACAGACTTTTGCAAAAAGTCTAATTTATGGCGGGCAAGATGCCCACCCCGTGTGATTTAGGTGGTTTTAATTAGGAGTAAAATGGAGTAAAACGTATTATTTAACTCCATTTTATGCAGTATCTATCACCGCAACAAGTTTACAAACAATATGGCTTTCACCCTAAAACCCTAGCTGATTGGGCAGACGCTGGAAAAATAGACTATATACGTTCCCCTGGTGGTCACAGACGCTATAGCCAAGCTTCCTTAGAAGGCATTAAAGGCAGAACTGACAACCGAAAAGTAGTTCTATACGCCAGAATTTCAACAAGTGGTCAAAAACCAGAACTTGAGAGCCAAATTACTTATTTAGGTAAAAACTACCCTAACTGTGTTTGTATTTCTGAAATTGGGTCAGGGATGAACTTTAAGAGGAAGAAGTTCATAGCTCTATTGGAGGATGTAACCAAAGGGTTGGTTAAAGAAATAGTTGTCGCGCACAAAGATAGATTAGCTAGATTTGGGTTTGATCTCATTGAGTGGTTCTGTCAGTTACATGATTGCACTATTACTGTTCTCAACAATACTGAACTAAGTCCTCAACAAGAGTTAATGCAAGACTTCATGAGTATCATGCACTGCTTCAGTTCAAGACTGTACTTTTTACGTAAATATGAAAAAAAGATTGAAAAAGAGGTAGTCAATTTGGAGTAAAACGCAGTAAAGTGTAGTTAATGTAGTTGGCGACACCGATGGTACGAAAGAAAGTAGTCCAAACAACTGAATATACAGTTACTAGGATTGCCTACTCTGTTGGTGACATACCAGACGAGTTAAGTAAGGTGGCTGACAGCTTAGGCGACTTACGTTCTGAGTTATGGAACAAATATGGGTCGCTGCAAGCTTGGGGAATTGATAAAAATACAATTATTAAGAACATCCGGAATACCCCAGAGCTAAAAAAACTATACGGTGCAGAAAGGTTCAATCTTAGCTCTGAGATATGGGAAAGAACTGTACAAGCTGTTATTGATGATATTCATGCAGTTCAAGAAGCAGCTAAAGTGCAAGTTATTCGGAAAATATACTCTACCTTTAAACCTGAAAAAAAACAGGTGGTTAAAGGGAAGAAAACAATATTAGTAGATAATCTAGAAACGTCATTCAGAGATGAACTTATCAAAAGTCTCAATTCTCAGGAGTGGCAACAATACCCTTTAATTAGTCGTTGGGTTAGACAATATTACAAACGTGGTCATACTTGGGTTGATAACCAAATTGTAATTAACGCTACTGGTAATACCATGAAAGGTAAGGTGTCTCGCAAGGGAAAAGTAACTACTTACCAAATACCTGGTTTTATGGATGGAAAGAAAGTAGCGTGGATATCTATGCCCATCCTTACTGGCAGGGTTACACCCAAGGCAGGACGCCTACGTTTTCTAATCAATAACTCCGGAATTGTAGAACTTCATTACCCTAAAACAACTAAGATTGAAGTCAGCCCTAACAAGGATAGCTTAGGAGTTGATAAGGGGTTT
Organism: Scytonema sp. PRP1; assembly: GCF_036697665.2. NCBI lineage: Bacteria > Bacillati > Cyanobacteriota > Cyanophyceae > Nostocales > Scytonemataceae > Scytonema > Scytonema sp. PRP1. The sequence goes on from NZ_JBAHYJ020000132.1 coordinate 135,370, forward strand.
ACTGAAGGCTTTTACGGTAGTGATGGCATAGCTTACGCTGAAGGTTTAGGAAGCGTTATTAATGATGCTTCTGATAGAAGAACCAAGAAAAATAAGAAACGTCAAAAGTTATTTGCTATCTCAAGAAAAGTTGACCCTGCACGGAGGCAACGAATCTTAGAAAATAACTTAGGGCGCAAAAAGGCGGGTAAGCTAGATAGTAAAAAACGTTACTACATCACTCAGCTTATTCGCACTGATACTAATAAAATATTTGATTCTTATGGCGAAGTAGTAGCCGAAGACTTAAGTAAATATATAAAAGGTAAAAACAGAGCTAAAGCTGTAAACCGAAGGTTAAATGAATGGAGCAAAGGTGAACTACAAAAAGCATTAGATGAAATATCTCTCCGAAAGGGTGGAGTAGTTAAATTAGTCAATCCTGCATATACCTCACAGGTTGATCATCGCAATGGTACGTTACTAGGAAAACGTCTGGGAGATCAATTCTTGACCTTCGATGGGGTGGTATTGCAGGCTGACCAAAATGCAGCGACAAATATCAAGATTAGAGGGTCGGACCTTCAAATAACTAGGTTTATGAAGAAGGAACAGATTCATAGATTCTTGCTAGAACGTACTGCATTATTCCTTGCAGAGCTAGGTCATAGTTTGGAGTCTGCTGTCTCAATGGGATGGTTAGATGAAAAGCACCATCCGCAAGGTAAACCGCCACGGCGTAGGCGGTAGGGTCTAGAAACGGTGTCCTAAGAGAACTGGTGCAATGTTTATCATCACAACCAGTTGCTACTGTCAATCAGACCGCGAAACAGACGAACAATCGTATATTTTGGGGTTTACTCCGATTTACTGCGATATGTTGTTACGCCAGAAGAGTTAACGCCCAGCCTACATTCTCTGCTTATCCATTTAGTTTGGGTGTCGCTTCCGGAGATCCACTACCAGACAGTGTGATCCTGTGGACACGACTAGCACCAGAGCCACTCAACTCAGGAGGCGGAATGCCGCAGCAGAGCTTCAGAGTGCAGTGGCAAGTTGCCAGGGATGAAAATATGCAACAAGTTGTCCGCAATGGCACAGCCATAGCAACTCCAGAGTTTGCCCACTCCGTCCATGTCGAGGTGCAAGGACTAGAGCCTGAACGCTGGTACTGGTATCAATTTCGAGCAGGCAATGAAGTGAGCCAGATTGGTCGGACTCGTACTGCTTCACTTCCTGGCGCTCCTCTTTCTCAGCTAAACTTTGCGTTTGTCACCTGCCAAAAGTGGGAAGATGGTTTCTACTCTGCCTACCGCAACTTAGCAAACGAAGAGCTAGATCTCGTCTTCCACTTAGGTGACTATATTTACGAATATGGTATCGACTCTACAGGTGGTGTACGTAATGTGTCGTTACCAGAGCAGTTTCAGCAAGAGACAAAAACTCTAGAACAGTATCGCCTGCGCTATGCTCTGTACAAAACTGACCCAGACTTACAATCATGCCATGCCTTGTTCCCGTTTGTGGTCACTTGGGACGACCATGAAGTAGACAACGACTACACTGACGATCTCTCAGAAAAAAACGACCCAGTTGAAGATTTCCTTAAGCGACGAGCTGCTGCTTATAAAGCTTACTACGAGCATCAGCCCCTACGCCGATTCTCCGTGCCACGAGGACCGGATATGCTCCTTTATCGGCGACTAGCTTTTGGAAATTTAGCTGAGTTTAGCGTGCTTGACACGCGACAGTATCGCAGCGACCAACCATGCGGTGACGGCGAGACGCCCCGTTGTGAGGCAGCATTAGATCCAGCAAAGACAATGACTGGGGACAGGCAAGAACGTTGGCTGTTTGAGGGTTTGGACCGTTCCCAAACACGCTGGAACATCATTGCCCAGCAAGTGCTCATGGCGGAGTTGGATCATAAGATAGGGGAGGGCGAAATCTTTTGGAACGACTCTTGGGACGGGTATCCCCTTGCACGCAAGCGCATCCTCAGCCATATTGCAGACCGAAAGATTGCCAATCCGGTTGTGATCACTGGGGATTGGCACTCTACATTCGTTAATGACCTGAAACTGGATTTCAAAGACCCTAACTCACCGACTGTGGCTAGTGAGTTCGTCACCCCCTCGCTCACTACCAACGGCGACCGAATTGTCTACGGTCCCTACTACGGTCCAATGATCCCAGAGAATCCACATATTAAGTTCTTCGATGGCGATCGCCGTGGCTACTTCCGAGTCAACCTCAACCACGAACGCTGGCAAACAGATCTGCGTTTTGTCACAACCGTAAGCCGTTCGGACGCACCGATAAGCACCTTTGCTTCGTTCGTTGTCGAAAATGGTCGCCCGGGCGTTCAAAAAGCATAAGACTGGAACACTCATCAGTGAAGACTCCGCTCTTTACCTTGTGGTACAAAGCGCGGAGTCTTCACTGCTATTTTTTGAAAATATTTAGCTTTTAAAACTTCAAAGTACGTGGTTTCCCATCGTCTTGAAATTGCTGCTCACCAACTCCCACAAGTTCAACTATCACCTCACGCGGCGATGGTGTCCATTCTCCCTCTCGCGCTCCAATTTCCACAATTGTTTGTTCTCCATCAGATGAAACACGGTAATTTATAGTTGCAAAAGCGCCCTTTTGGTACTCAAATGTATGTCCATCATCTTCGTAAAGTGTAAATTCACCAGTACCAGGGAAAATGCGTAACCTTAGCTGCTCAAGTGGATGTTCATCAACATATTGCATGACAGGTTGCATGGGGATAATCGCACCAGCACGGACATAAAACGGCATTTTTTCCAATGGTGCATGAGCAAGGATATGAACCGGACCAGAGTAACTCTCACCAGTCCACCAGTCATACCAAGTCCCTTCAGGTAAGTACACGGCGCGATGCTCAATACCAGGACGGTAAATTGGTGCAGCCATGAGAGAGGGACCAAGTAAAAGTTGGTCGTAGAGCGTGTAAGTTTTCGGATCGTTGGGGAAATGGTAGAGTAATGGTCTTAGAATGGGCGCTCCTGTTGTTGCTGCTTCCCAGAAGAGGGTGTAAATATATGGCAGCAACTGGTAACGCAGATTAATGTATACTCGACAAATTTTCTCTGTACGCTCTCCGAAAACCCATGGCTCATGACGAGCTGTACTCATAGCCGAGTGACCGCGCATCAAGGGGTAGAGCATTCCTACTTGCATCCATCGAGCGAATAATTCAGCGGTGGCGTTACCTGCAAATCCACCGATATCGCAACCTACAAACGCGACACCAGAAAGTCCCATGTTACACAGCATTGGCAGGGACATTTCTAAATGTTCCCACAACGACTGATTATCGCCCATCCACACCGACGACCACCGCTGCACTCCTGCAAAACCAGAACGAGTCAGCACAAAAGAACGCTCATTTCGGCGCAGTCGTTGCAAACCCTCCGCAGAAGCTCGCGCCATTGACAAACCGTACAAGTTATGTACTTCCGCATGAGTCGCCCTTTCCTTAGATGAGGGGGATATTGCTCCCTCATCTCCCCCATCTCCACCTTGAGGTGCATCCAGAGGAAACCAGATTTTATTACCACCATCTCCAAAAGGGCGATCGTCTATGGCTGGTTCGTTCATATCATTCCAAATTCCTGCAATACCAATATCTGTCAGGGTTTTGTGTAAGTCACCCCACCACTGACGCACATCGGAACGTAGAAAATCAGGAAAAACGGATTTTTCGGGCCATACGTAGCCGTGAAATAATCGTCCATCGGCTTGACGCACAAAATAGTCGTTTTCTATGCCTTGGTCAAAAACATCATAGTTGGCTTCTGGTTCATACTTCACACCCGGATCAATGATTGTCACTGCTTTAAAGCCAGCTTCTGCCAAATCACCGATCAATTTTGCTGGATCGGGGAAGCGTTTGGGACTCCAGGTAAACACGCGATAGCCCCGCATATAGTCAATATCGAGGTGGATAACATCGCAGGGAATGCGGCGATCGCGAAATTCCTGCGCCAGTTCGCGCACGACGACTTCCGACTCATAACTCCAGCGACATTGGTGGTAGCCCAGCGCCCATTTCGGCGATAGCGGCATTCTACCAGTTAGCTGGGTGTAAGTGCGGAGAATTTCGGCAGGTTCGGGACCATAAATCATGTAATAATCCAACTCGCCGCCGCGAGTTTCCATTTTCCAGCTTCCCGGTTTCTCTGCACCAATGTCGAACTGACTCCAGAAAGTTGTGTTGAAGAAAATACCGTATCCTAGTTGAGGACGCAAGGCAATAAAAAATGGAATTGCCTGGTACATTTCATCAGTCAGGGAATTGTAATCTAAGGCATCAACCGTCCAATTCGTTTTGACTTCGCTGAGTTTATCGAGAAAGCCTGTACGTTCGCCAAAGCCGTAGAAATGCTCGTCAGCTTCTATGTGTTTCCACGCAGCAACTGCACCCAAACGCCAACCCATACCCATGTCTGCATCTTGGGCAAAGGGACGACCAGATTTGTCGAAGCAGGTGATACGGCAATTTTGCCGTTGTACACTCACACGTATTTGCTCTGTTTCAATTTCTACTGTTGCGTCAGTTTCCCGCACCTGGAAGGGTATAACTGCCCATTCTGTATCATCCGATGCGATCGCCCAAGGACAGCGGCTTGTAAATTCACCACTTGGTGACATCCGCACTCGAATTAAATTTGATGCTAGCACGCTGATGACTACGCGTGAGTCACCACACTCAAGGTTGATAGTGCGTTCATCCCAATGTACGGCTTGCACTGTACCGATGGTTGTCCAAGGTTGGTCAGTTGTGGGCAGTTTTCCAAAGTATTGCGGCATGCATCCTCCAACGTAGACGGCTGATAACAACAGCAACTGTAGTACAGCCTACCATTGGGTACAAACCTACTGATGGATGAATTAGTGAATACTTTGTTTTTGATTTTCTTTCTAAACTGAATCTAAGTACCTGTAGGTGGAGATTCTCTTACCAAAGTTGTTTAAAGATATCTATTAAATCATTCTTAAAATATTTTTTTATCTTCCTAAAGTCAGAAGTTTAGCCTTTCGAGACTTGTAAATATTTAAATTGTTAACTTTACTAAATCTATTATTTTGAAAGATTAATGCACGAAAGGCTATTAATGTCGCTTAAGGAAAAAGAGGAATTTTTCCATATAGAACTAGTCAAACATGGTGTGGAATACCACAAAGCAGCAGAAGTTGCCAGGATTATAGTCTCTGGAAAACCTGATGAACTTTTAACCGACAAAGAGAGACAACTTGCTACGGAAGTTTGCAGAGAATGGGTAAAACAGCGCCAACGCTTGGCTTTCATATACGGACAATAGAGTATAAAGCAATGCCCTATATTGAGTGCATAGGTAATTCTGACGTTGGTAGCTCTGGACATTTTTATGTTGCTGTGGAAGAGGCGATCGCCCCAGATGAATTAAGTTGATTGACGGTATACCGATGGTTCTTGTTGAGGATCGGCGATTGCTCAAAGACCCTATGCACAAGGCGCAGCTCCAGGAAGAAGACATCCTAATGGTTGCACGCCAATTGCAAGGGCTGGAGAGCAAAATTAAGAATGGATCAAATTAAATACGCGGTGCTTGAACGCAGCGGCGGGATTTCAATTATTCCAAAACAGGAAAGTTAAGCTTTTTATATAGTCAAATATCATCTTCCATTTGGCTTATTTTTCTAGTATTCGCAAAAACTTGTCAAATATTTAGAAATATTGATTTTTTTTTAGGTATTCTTACAGTTGTTAATATCTAAAAAAGATTTCTGCTAGATTTTTAGTGTTATATAAATTTGCACCTTAAAGTACCGAGGAAACAGCCAGGTTCCATTGCGAATAGACTGCGGGGATACGTTCACTGTGACGGTTGAGGTGTACCAGCAGTCATTGTCACACCATTGTTATATTGGATACCAAAAATTGAACATGACTAAAATAGCAACCAAGATAGTGTTTTCTGCTTTGGGAGTCACAGGAATTAGTCTTTTGTCTTCTTTCACACCAGCAAGCGCCGTCATTTTGGTCGAACCCCTCGTGACGACACAGAATGAAGACATATTAAGAACGAGAAACCCAAGAGCGCTTGGACCAGAAATAACACCTGGGCTAGTCATAGAATATGGTGTCCCAGATGTAGCAAACAACCTCTTAAACGCTACTGGGCAAGATATAGGAAGCTTGGTTTTTGAATTACAAACACTGTCATATTCTAATCCAAATTCCACTCCACCCTTCAATAATGAGCCAGTGCAGTGGGGAGATGTTAATGGAGATGGCAAGATTGGTTTTTCTAATGTTCCTGGTCTCAATGATATTTTTACAAACGTTACCGTTACGGATAACGTCCTCACTTATAGTGGTGGTGTCATACCCAACGGAACAGTGTTTTTCAATCCATTCTCTAGTCAGCCTGATTTACGCCCAGGTCGTGGTATCATCCCACCAGCACCACCAGCACCAGCAGATCAAGATGGACCCATCCGCGTGAAAAGCTATTACACTGCTGTTCCCGAACCAACTGCTGCCTTGGGTTTACTGTTGCTTGGTGGCATAAGCTTAGCTTCAAGATTACAACGCAAGCTTAAGCAGCAAACTCATTCGTAATTAAATGATTACAGCGCTTATTCTATAGACATCTCCAGAAATGAATTATGCTGTTGGCGAATTCATAGGAAGTCAGACCCACCAAGCCTCGTTTCCAGGCTCCAGCCTGGAAACGCCGTCATGAGAGACTCTTGCCTCTCGTGTTTGCAGGAGGCAGGAGCCTCCAAAAAAAGCATTCCCAGGCAAAACCTGGGAACGAGGGATCGTAAGGTGGGCATTGCCATAAAAGCTTATGTGATTGACATTTGAGACATTAGTGGGCAATGCCCACACTACAGAAAATCACTGTAATTTATCAATGAACCGCTTTAGCCCTCTTTTCAAACGGGGCTAAAGTGGATCTCAAATGTTCCACTTAAAAAGCTATTGATATTAGACATCTCCAGAAATAAATTATGCGTTGTCTACAACCCTTGTAGAGACGTGCCATGGCGAGCCAGCGCTATGCAGGAGGGTTTCCCTCGTGCCGGCTCTGGCGTCACGTCTCTACATTGTTTTTTGGAGAGGTCTATGAGTAATTACCTTTTAGCTTGTACTGGCACAACTTCTGGGTCATCATCAAGTGACAGGAGAAATTCAACCAAATCAGTTTGGTCTTGAGTGGAAAAACCAGCCTGTTTATCCACCCAGTAATTGTGCCCACTACCGTCTGCATTGGACTTTTGCAAGTCAGGATGAGCGCGGTTAGCTAAAACGACTTGTCTACGTAAGTTGCGGTCTACAAGTACCCGCAAACTCGCACTGGGATCTGGTAAAATCCGGTTTAACAAGGTGCCTGGTATTCCCAACTGGTCACGATTAACAATCTCATAGTCATCTTTCTCCACTTTCAGCGCTTCTGATCCTGCTGCAGCACCGCCATCATGTAGATACGGTGCGGTGACGTGAAGTCCAATCAAGCTAGGAACTTTGTAACCGCCTGCGTTGCCAATGGCAAAAGCAAGTTTAAAGTCTTCTTCTGATGTGATGTCTGTGGGAACTTCTAGTACAGGCGGGTTAGCTGGCAGGGGAACTGACACGTTACTGGGATATGTTTGCGGTGCCACGAAGTTGCGGGCGACGGGTGCTTGTGCCTTTGCCCGTGAAGGCTGAGATTTGATTTCCTGTTCGGCAATGACATGATTGTTAGTGAAATACCGCCCACTATGACATTCAACGCACCCAGCCTGTGTGAAAATCGCTGCGCCGCGCTTCACCGCGTCTGAGTTGGTAGATTGATTTGGCGGCGGTGCGAGCGAGTTTTGAAACGCTGACATTCCATTGAGTTGTGCGGCAACTGGCATTCCCGGTGAACTTGCCATCAACCCATCAAGGATAAATGGTGAACCCTTCGGGTATCCTGGCATGACAATCACCTCGTTGATGATAGGTGTGCCAGGAGTTGGGTCATTTTTCAGGAAAAATTCCGATGGTTTAGCACCTTGTGGCAACCTAAACATTGGATTGGCGGCATTTTGCAGAATAACGCCTAAATACGTATCTTTATCAATGCCTAGCAGCTGCTGGCTAGCATCAGCAGTTGATGTCTGGTCTGAGTTTGTCCCATGAACGTTGCTGTTGAGTGAAGTCAGTCCGTGGAACCAGCCAATCGCAGAATTTCCACTCCAGCCGTAGGGGTATGCACCGAAAGTATAGGAAGATGGATTTTGAGAGGGATTGTTGTTATTGTCCGGGGTTGAGTCAAAGTTGCCAGGTGCCCAAGTGAGCAATTGTGCGTCTACAGCATCTTCTAAAGCTTTTGCATCTGGTAGACGTGCTTGGTTGTTGTTGGATTTGATGTAAGTATGTTCACCACGGCGAATTGTCAAAGGATTAACACCAGTTTGCCGGAACCATGCTGCTGAGTTACTGGCTAATGCGACAATTAAGCCTGTATCAAGGTCGTTGTTGGGTGCGCCTTCGAGGATGCGTCCGGTATCTTTATCAACAGTGGCATGGCATGCCGCGCAGGTGATACCAATGCGAATTTTACCGTCGTTGATGTGGGTGATAATTCCCAATGGAACGAGGGAATTAGCGGGAACGTCGAGCCCGGTGTTGAGGATATCGCCTTCTTTAAAAGTGCGATTACCCACCTTCATATCCCGATCCATCGTCACTTGCAGATTTGTTGTAGGCTTACCGCCAAGGGCTAATATTGCTTTCGTCAAGTTGCCGATATTCATTGGACCATCTAAGGCACCAGTGACATCAGTCAAGAAAACCTCATTCCCAAAGGTTTCTGTATAAAAAGCTTTGCGCCCGATATTTATCAAATTCTCAGTGATCGCAACCGCTCCATTATCTGCTGAGAGTTGCTGTTTACCTTCTTCTGTTTTTAGCAAACTTGCTGCTTCATCCTTACTGATAACCTTACCCAGCACATCATACGAGCCAATCTCTTGGGCTGTAGGCTGCGTCAGGGGTGTATACGTGTTATTAATACTTGGCGTTCCTGGCAATGCAATGTCAATTTGGTATGCCCAAAACCCAATAAAGAGAATCAAGGCAAGCAGTATAATAACCCCACGCAACCGCGTGAAACTTTGAAGAAATCTAACTTTCGGCGCTTTCGAGTTATTAGCTTCGTTTTCGGTTTGCTCTGGGGAAGACAACATGATACCTATATTGAAAATGGGGGAGATAGAGGGACTTTAAAATCCTCGACCACAGATAGAATCAACAACTGCGGCTGGCTGACTACTATTGCGATCTCGACATAGCAAAGTTTGAGCCAAACGTTGCTGGTAATAGTATTGATGAGCAATCCAGCCAATAGGCGTACCAGCAATAGTACCAATAATCAGACCAGTAATCAGACTATAAACAAGATGCTTTCTTTTGATAGTATTTGCTCTAACAGCAGTGTCTTGTCCTAACATAAAACTCTTCTTAGATACGAATTTTCAAGAATTTTCAAATAGTGATAGTTAAACAGATATAGGTAGGGCACAGCCCCACCTACACTTCTTTGATTTCTTTGAGCACACAGTACTCTAGAGGAAGCCTCTCTCTGGGAATCTACCAGAAGCTTCAGAGCAAGCGTCTAGAGAACTTAGAATGTTTTAAGAATGTTTTAAACCACCTGTGTCAGAAAAGACACTAATTCATCAGTGTTCAGAGCTTGGATGGAGTTCAACACAATTGTGACTTGCTCAGTAGGTGTCAACTCACTTAGACCGCCAATGATATTGCTTCCCAATCCTTGTGCTAACAGATACCAGAAAGCTATCCTAGCTTCAGCGCTCAATGAGCTATACTCATGAGCAGGAATTGTAGTTCCGCCGCCAGTAACAAGTTCACCCAGCGCCTTGCTTGGGTTTGGATCGAGGACCGTTGCATTTTGGTCATTTTTTTCTGCTCCTAGGAAGTCACGCAGAGCAGATAGCTGATTTTCTTGGGACAGTTGCTGAACTCGTGTTACCAAATTTGCAGCATCTTGTGTTGGCAAATTATTTGCAGCATCAGCGGGAACTGATTGAGCAATGTTGCGGTAGATTAACCCCAGCACTAGTAGCTGATCGTCGATAATCAAACCCTTAATTCCTCTTACAGCTTCTTGTACGGCATTGACATTTGTAGAAGTCATGAAACCTCCTAATTGGTAATAAATTTTTAGTGGCTTGAGAAGGTTAGCAACATAAATAAATTGAATTGCTAACATTCTTTCTGCGTATCATTCACGTAAGCCTAGGATAAATTAGTAACAAATCTGTTCCTAGAATGGCGACATTGCTTTATGTTGTGAAAATCTTTCTGCTAAAGCAACAAAGTAGAAATATTGACTGCTCTTGCTCATGCCTCTTCCAAGATTAAAGATTTAAGTCATCACCAAATCACTGTTAAAAGATAGAAATTTTATTTGAAAAAAATATTTTTATACCTGTCTAAAGAGAGATAAAATAGGTACGAGAAAATTAGAAAATTGAAAATTACCAAGTCAAAGGCGTGACGGCTATTATTAGGGTGTAACTACTCGAGTGATAAATATAGATAAACACAGAGTGAATAGAAGATGTTAACTCTGTGCTTATCTATGATTTTTTATTTGCTATTTGGCAAATAAAATGCTACTTTAAATTCTGGAAATTTTAAATTTCGGCACCTGGTTTGGGTTTAGCACCGAATGGCGCGACGTAATCGCGGAAAAGAGTAATTTGCTGTTCAAATTCAATTTGCTTAATTCTGTTGAGCAGCTCTTGAGATTGGGAGGAAAGCTTATAGTCAGGAGGCATAGGAATGATAGTAGCGTTTTCCATGCCTTGAGCTAGGCGATACCAAAACAGTAGCTCGGTAGTATCGCCTATTGAGCCATACATCCGGGTATATTGATTATCTACCTTGTTAATCAAATCGCGCTGGAACTGCAACTGTTCTTCATGGGATAATTCCTTAATTTGATTGAACAAACCGTCAGCAATATCTGAAGAAACAGTGCTAGCTCCGGGCGCTGCGGGGGTAATAGATTTGCCCATTTCTTTGTAAATGAACCAAAACAAAGCTAGCTGTTCATCTACATCTAAGCCTTGCCAAGCTTGGACAATTTCGCGAATAGTTGGGTCGTTCGTTTGAGTAAATGTCATAAAAAACCCCGATTGCAATTAATAACCAACAGTAGCAAGATTATCAAACGTGCATTTGGTGTTTAACCCCACTGAAGACAGATGTATCGAAATCAAAGAGAAGAACAATTAGAAAACGAAGAATTCAGAAATCAGGAGCCAGAATTTACAAGAGTTTTGTATTTCTGTTGTCATCAGTCATAAGAAAGGACTCAAAATCCAAACGTAAAACTTAAAAGGGCTTATTTCTTCTGGATTCTGAATTTTTGAGTGAATTGTTATACCAATTAAAAAAATAATTCTCACAGGTGAATTGACAGAACCGAGACCCAGAAAACACAAACCTATCCACAATCTAAAATCCAAAATCCAAAATTGTATTACGAGGTTGAAACGTGGATAGACGTTTACAAGGAAAAGTAGCCATTATTACAGGTGAGACAGCGCTGGTATCGGGGAGGCGATCGCCTGTATATGCGCAGAACATTCCTTCGGCGAAACCTTCTCCCCGATCGCACGCTGGAGGCAACCAAGGTGTGCCTGGTTGGCGCATACGGCGCTCCTCCGGAGCATCGCCCACAAATTCGCTAAAGAAGGAGATACACTATTCTGGTTACGCTCTCAACCCAAGGGCGAATTAAGCCTTGACCACTCGTGTGAAGGACTCGAAAATAAGGAGACAAAGAGTCTGATGTAGGAAGGAAGAAGAAAGAATGAAGAGAGAAGAACTTCTTTATTCTTCTTTGTTGTTTCTTTGTTGCTTAGTACAGAATTTCACAAGTTAGTAACGAATTAATTTCAGAAAGGCTCTGCGTTACTCTGCGCTGACTCCCTATGGCTGACGCCACGCCTGACGGCGAACGGGTTAACCAGTCGCCTGCTGTCGGAAAACCCTCCTGCATAGCGCTGGTTCACCGCGTCCCTCTGCGTTTTAAAACGCTACGAATGCGTTTAAAAAAGTTACGAACTTATGCAATGCCCGTACTTAGTCCCTTCTGTCTTCATAATCTGGCGAGGACATTGGGTCTAATTCCCAACGCCTGTCGTCGCGCTGCTCAAGTATTTCCGTTGTGCGTAGAAAGGCTTGATCCTCCATTTCTATACCAACAGCAGCACCAATTTCATCAACAATATCTTGATCGGGAGTAGGAGCGGTACCACCAACAGCCTCATCACCTACCATTGATTCCAGTTCCCAAGCCGCATCGATATCCCCCCCAGTCAGTTCTGGGCTGCCACCAATTTCATCCTTCTCTACTCTAGCAACTTGTTCCCAAACAGCATCCTCATCTGCAGCAGTTAGCCCTGGGCTGTTTACTGTATATTCTGCCCACTCAGATGGCATAGCTCCTGCACCGGTGAAAGGTTCCGACTGGTCTTTAACACCAGTTCCGTAAGATTCGGTAACTACCTGTGGCAAATCATCCGTTTCAAGTTCAATATCACTATTTTGCTGTGCTAAATCTTTTTTTTCTGCCATAATTCTAGCCTTTGCTGCATCCTCACGATAACGCTTTCTCTTCAAAGGGTAGTCTTCCTAGAGAAGTATGACTTTAGGGGTAAAAGAATTTCTTCCTTAAGAATGAAGAGAAGCTAGCCATTGCTGCCTAGTCTTGTATGTATAAATTCAGGTTATAGCCACTTCATAAAAGGTTATGAGTTCAGGAAGTAGAGGTTAAGAAATGGTTTCTTCTGCTAACTACCACAATTTTAACTCATAACTTTTTTTGCGATTTCTCGTAAAACAAAGATAGGAAACAATCAATGTATCACTTTAGAAAGAAAAAAGATATATCCCTTAAGATCGACGAAATAAGAGCTTTTTCAGCGTAATAATAATGAATACATGAATTCATGGTCGAGTGATAAGGGAGTAGCGTTTATGACTTGGGGTCACAAATACTTTGTCAAACCCCAACTCATGACTCCTAACTATTTTCTAAGACCAGCTATCGAAAAATGAGTTACCTTCCTAATAGCTGTAAAAAAAAATAAATACTTAATATTTAAAATTATTTAAAAATACTGAAGACTTCAACTTGAGCAAGCCAAGAATTTAGCCAAGAATTTAGTGACGGAGGCAGAAAGTGAAATACGGCGAGTTTATTAAACACGTTCAAAGTGTTGGTCAGTTGAATTCTCGTGAAGAAGCAGAACGCGCAACCCGTACCACACTAGAAGTTATCAGAGAGCGTATCGTTGGCGACGAAGCAAAAGATTTAGCATCACAGTTACCTCAGGAACTGGGCGAATATTTGCGTGGGCGAGAAGGTGAAAACGGTCAGCACTTTGAGTTACAAGAATTTATCAAGCGCGTCAGTGAGAAAGAAGGTGTAGAGCCAACGGCAGCGGTCATCCACGTCCGGTCTGTCTTTGAAGTACTGAGAAACGCCGTCACACCTGGGGAATTTGAAGATTTTCAGGCAAATTTCACAAAAGACTACGCGGAACTGTTCCCAACATCGCCAACAAGTGAAGTTCCTGCTTAGGAACGTAGTAAGCAGTTACTACTAGCCAAAGGCATCATACAACCAAATATTCAATTAGAAGTAGATATTTACAAGGAAAGTCAATGGTAAGTAATCATACAGGTAAGAAAAAAGTTGCTATCCTCATTGAAAACTTTGTAGAGGATGCAGAGTTTCAAGTCCCTTACAACGCCTTAAAGCAAGCGGGAATGGAAGTGGTTGTCCTCGGTTCCCGTGTGAACGAAACTTATAAAGGCAAACAAGGAAAACTTTCCAAGCAACCTGATGGCACAACAACCGAAGCGATCGCTTCTGAATTTGATGCAGTGGTGATTCCTGGTGGTATGGCTCCTGATTATATGCGGCGCAACCCCAACACAGTCAGGTTTGTGCAAGAAGCAATGCAGCAAGGAAAATTGGTAGCTGCAGTTTGCCACGGACCACAAGTTTTGATAGAAGGCGATTTGCTCAAAGGCAAACAAGCCACAGGCTTCTTGGCTATTCGCAAAGACATGATTAATGCGGGAGCTAATTATATAGATGAGGCTTTGGTCGTTGATGGGAATTTGATTACTTCACGTCAACCTGGAGATTTACCAATTTTCACCACAGCTCTATTGAGTCGTCTGGGTTATGGTGGCAAAGATGCAGCTTTACCAGATGAGCGAGATCCAAGAGCAGAATGGTGGAAACTGGCTGATGCATGGGGTGGTTCTACCAAGGGTGAGATTGTCAAAGCTTTGAATACAGCTCTTTCCGGTGAGCGTTATTCTTTGGAAGCGCTGCAAAAGTACTCTGATAAAGAATCCGATGCACAAATAAAGTCTCTGTTCCAAGAGTTGATTGGCAATAAGCAGCAGCACATCCAATTTTTGGAAACGCGTCTGGATGAATTGGGTGAAAAGCCTTCTTTAACAGCAAATCTCGCCAACCAGTATGCAAAGGTTAAAACTGCGCTTACAGGAAGTGACGATATTTTTCAGCTGCGTTCTGCTTTGGGCGATGCGCAAACTGGTATCGGTGATATCGGCAACTTGATAGCAGCAACAACCGACCCAATATCAACTGCAATTTTTACACAAATCCACAAAGATCTGTTGACGTACGAGCAGCGACTTGTAGAGTTGTATCGCTCGCGAGTGGGTTCACAAGTGAAGCCTGCTCAACCGACTACAGGGGCAGCTGTGTCAATGTAATGTCTTTGTGGAACGAACCACGTAGGCGCAAAGAAAAGGACACTTCCGTGCAGGGGTTCCCCCCGCCCTTGGAATGTGCCCGTAGGAACAACTTAAAGAGGGGATGTTTGCGCCTTAATGGTTCGTTTTTATTGTAGAGACGTGCCATAGCGTGTCTGTACAAAACTAAAGGAGAGAATAACGTGGCATCAACATCGGAGAATCAGCAGAATCAAGGTCAGACGGAAGCCAGTGAAACTGAGCGTTGGGCTTCATTAATTGGCGGTGGTGCAATGGTCTTAATGGGCTTAAGTCAACGCTCCCTCAGGGGGGTGTTGACGGCTGTGGCGGGTGGCGGTCTGATTTATCAGGGTGCTACAAAACAAAGCACGATCAAGCAAGCACAGCAAGCAATCACGGGTAGCGTGAGTCAAGCGATCAAAGTTGAAAAGACGGTAACGATTGATAAGCCAGCTTCGGAGCTTTACCGCTTTTGGCACAACTTTGAGAATTTGCCCAATTTTATGAAGCATCTCAAGTCTGTGAAAGTGTACGACAACAAGCGTTCTCACTGGATTGCAACTGCGCCTTTAGGCGCAAGTGTGGAATGGGATGCAGATATTATTGAAGACCGGGAAAACGAATTTATCTCGTGGGCTTCAGTAGAAGGTGCAGACGTTGACAACTCGGGTTTTGTCCGTTTCAAAAAAGCGCCTGGTGACCGTGGGACTGAGGTCAAGGTGGTTATGGAATATAACCCGCCTGGTGGAGCATTGACTGCTACTTTCGCTAAACTCTTCGGCGAAGAACCAGAACAGCAAATTGGTGATGAATTGCGCCGATTCAAGATGTTGATGGAAGCAGGCGAAATTGCCACTAATGAAGGACAACCGAGAGGCAATAGCTAGGGACAAAAGGAGTGAGGGAGAGAGCGAGGGAGAGAGGGAGGGAAAATTCTCCCTCTGTGACTCCTCCCACCTCCCCACACCCTTATACAGGAGAACGCTTAAATGAAGGCAGTATGTTGGCACGGCGCTAATGATGTGCGGGTGGAGACGGTACCAGATCCGAAAATTCTTAACCCGCGTGATGCTATTTTGAAAATAACGTCAGCAACCATCTGTGGTTCTGATTTGCACATCTATGATGGCTACATCCCGACGATGAAATCAGGTGACATTATTGGTCACGAGTTCATGGGGGAAGTGGTCGATATTGGTAGTGAAGTTAAGAAATTGCGAAAGGGCGATCGCGTTGTCGTCTCTTCAATTATCGGGTGCGGTCAATGCCATTACTGCCAACGTCAGAAGTGGTCGCTGTGCGATAATTCCAACCCTAATGGTTGGATACAAGACAAATTATTTGGGTTTGGTACATCAGGGATTTTCGGCTATTCCCATGCTTTTGGAGGCTATGCAGGAGCCTTCGCAGACTACATACGGGTGCCATTTGCTGATTACGGTGCTGTGAAAGTACCGCAAGGCATTCCTGATGAAAAAGTGCTGCCCATATCCGACGCCTTCCCCACCGGCTATATGGGGGCGGAAATGTGCGATATCCAACCCGGTGATATCGTAGCAGTTTGGGGTTGCGGTCCTGTGGGGCTGTTTGCCATGAAAAGCGCCTATATGCTGGGTGCAGAACGCGTCATTGCTATCGACCGATTCCCCGAACGCCTCCAAATGGCTAGAGACTTCGCCAATGCAGAAACTATCAACTATGAGGAAATGGATGCAGGCGAAGCCCTCAAAGAAATGACGGGTGGACGTGGTCCTGACTCTTGTATTGACGCCGTCGGACTTGAAGCACACGGTATGGGTCTAGAAGGATTCTATGATGAAGCCAAGACAGCGGTGAGGCTAGAAACTGACCGCCCCCATGTGTTGCGGCAAATGATTCTAGCTTGTCGCAAAGGTGGTACTCTTTCAATCATGGGTGTTTACTCTGGCTTTGTGGACAAAATGCCACTGGGTGCAGGCATGAACAAAGCTTTGACCTTCAAAATGGGGCAAATGTTCGGTCAGAAGTATATGCCCATGTTGTTGGATCATGTTTTGAATGACAAAGTTGACCCATCTCGCGTTTTCACCCATACCTTACCCCTTGAACAAACAAAGCAGGGCTTTGAGCTTTTCAAGCACAAGAAAGACAACTGTGTCAAAGTTTTGCTTAAACCATAAAGCTTGTTAGTAGATAGTTTTTAGTTGTCAAAAAGAACCAATATCTACTATCTACTAACTCAATCCAAACTGAATATATCGGAGGAATTGTATGAATCGCTTGCGTCAGATTTTGACTGTTTTTCTAGTAGGATTAACATTTTTCGTAATGCAGGCTTTAGGCTACGGTAACTCACTGATAGCACAAGCTGAAGAAACCGTACAATCTCCAGTGGGTATTTATTACAAGGGGACACCTTCTGATACAAGCTCTGATAAAAGCTCTGGTACAAGCAATATCCAAAACGACAACAAGCTGGTTGAAAAAGCCAGAAAAAATCTGAAAGAAACTGCTGATAATGTCAGAGAAAAAGTCAGCAATATTGGTGAATCTGTTTCTGGCAGTAGTTCTGGCAGTAGTGATGGAACCGTGAAATCCCCAGTGGGTATTTATTACAAGGGTACACCTTCTGATACAAGCTCTGATACAAGCAATATCCAAGACGACAACAACCTGATTGAAAAAGCCACAAAAAAGGTGAAAGAAACTGCGGATAATCTCCGTGCATCGGTCGATCTAGATGAAAACGTCACAACACCAGAGGCGAATTATTACAAAGCACAACCGCAAACAACCACGACCAGTAACGGCAACAACCTGATTGAACAAGCCAGAGAAAGCCTCAAAGAAACTGCTGACAATGTCACCGAAAAACTCAATCTTAATGAAGAACTTCCTCGCAGCACCAAAGAATTTCTGAATTCAACTGAAAAAAGAGTTGAAAAAACAGTTGCGCCAGTAACTGGAACAAAAGAAGGGTACTACCAAGAACCTCCTCAAGTTAGATAAGTAGAAATAGAGTAGGGGAAGTGGAGGAAGTGGGGGGAGTATCTTCATTCCCTATCTTCCCTTACTTCCCTATCCCCATACTCCACTAAATTAAGGACTATTGAATATGAAAGCAGTTTGCTGGCATGGTGCCAAAGATGTGCGAGTCGAGACGGTGCCAGATCCAAAAATTATTAACCCCCGAGATGCTATAGTCAAAATCACCTCGACGGCAATTTGCGGTTCTGATTTACATCTTTACGACGGTTTCATCCCCACGATGGAAAAGGGCGATATCCTTGGTCATGAATTCATGGGGGAAGTCGTTGAGATTGGCAGCGCAGTTAAGAATATCAAAGTGGGCGATCGCGTTGTCGTTCCCTTCACAATATCCTGCGGTAACTGCTATTTTTGCAAACATGATTACTGGTCGCTGTGTGACAACTCTAACCCGAACGGCTGGATGGCAGAAAAGTTGATGGGTTATTCACCATCTGGTCTATTTGGTTACTCCCATATGATGGGCGGTTACGCTGGAGGTCAAGCAGAGTATGCCAGAGTTCCCTTTGCCGATGTAGGCTTGTTCAAAATTCCTGATGGATTAACGGATGACCAAGTATTATTTTTAACAGATGTTTTTCCAACTGGTTATATGGCAGCAGAGAACTGCAACATCAAACCTGGTGATATCGTTGCTATCTGGGGTTGTGGACCAGTTGGACAATTCGCTATCAAGAGCGCTTATTTGCTGGGTGCAGAACGCGTTATAGCTATAGACCGCGTCCCTGAACGTCTACAGATGGCAAAAGAATACGGCAACGCAGAAGTCCTCAACTATGAAGAAGTGGATGTTGGCGAAGCCCTCAAAGAAATGACTGGCGGTCGTGGTCCTGATGCTGTGATGGATGCAGTGGGAATGGAAGCACACGGCACCGACTTTATGGCGTTATACGACAAAGCAAAGCAAGCAGTGCGTTTAGAAACAGACAGACCTACAGCCTTGCGCCAAGTCATTCTCTCTTGCAGTAAAGGCGGTCATGTATCAATTCCGGGTGTTTACGGAGGCTTTTTGGACAAAGTGCCGATGGGTGCTGCCATGAACAAAGGCTTAACGTTCAAGACGGGACAAACCCACGTCCACAAGTACTTACGTCCTTTACTTGAGCACATACAAAACGGCAAGATTGACCCAACATTTATCATCACCCACCGCTTACCTCTAGAACAAGCGCCCCACGGTTACGAAATTTTCAAGCACAAGAAAGAGAACTGCATCAAAGTTGTACTGAAACCCTAACATCCTTTGGGAACTGGCGACAGGGGACTGGCGACAGTTATCAGTTACCAGTTACCAGTTACCAGTTTTCAATTATCAAGTACCATGCTGGTACTGTTCACTGTTCACTGTTCACTGTTGACTATCCCTAATCCCTAATCCCTAATCCCATTCACTCCGCGCTCCTGTGCGTTTAAATCTTAAATAACTTATGTTTGACTCCCTTAAAAAAGAACTATCTCGCCGTGCTCTTTTACATAAAGCAGGTTATGGGTTCATGGGACTCAGTGTTGCTGGGGCAGTCGGACACATTATCAAACCTGTACGTACTTTCGGCCAAGCAGCACCAGCACCATCTAAAGAACCGTCTTTGCCTCCGGAAAAAAAGCTAGGATGGGCAGTCGTTGGTTTGGGTAAATTTGCCACCGAACAGATTATGCCTTCGTTTGCTGAGTGCAAGAGGTCAAAGTTAGTGGCTTTGGTGAGTGGCGATCGCCCTAAAGCCGAAAAGTACGCACAGCAATACGGCATCAACCCAAAAAATATCTATAACTACCAAAACTACGACTCTATCCGTAATAACCCGGAAGTAGACGTTATTTATATCATCTTGCCTAACGGGATGCATGCTGAATACAGCATTCGTGGGGCGCAAGCAGGCAAACACATCATGTGTGAAAAGCCGATGGCGAATACCGTTGAGGAATGCCAAGCAATGATTGACGCGGCAAACAAAGCAAACCGCAAGTTGATGATTGCCTACCGCGCCCAATATGAACCGTACAACCTCGCCACCATTCAACTTGCTCAAAGTGGCAAACTTGGGAAGCTTAAGTTGATCACCTCAGACCACGGACGTACACTCAACCCCAAAGACCCCGCCGACATATGGCGAATGCAAAAAAAACTAGCTGGTGGCGGTTCCCTCTACGACATCGGTATCTACAGCTTGCAAGCCGCACGGTATATTACTGGCGAGGAACCTGTAGCAATTAGCGCCATGATCTACAGCACCCCAGGCGATCCCCGCTTCCGTGAGGTCGAGGAAAATGTCAACTTCGTGCTACAGTTTCCCAGCGGCGTCCTTGGCAACTGTACCTCAAGCTACGGCTACTCCAATACCAAACGCATTCAAGTTTTCGGGTCTGATGCTGTCTTGGAATTAGATCCAGCCACCGACTACTACAAACATCGCCTAGTGATTAAGGACAAGAACGGTAACGAGGAGCAAAAGATTGAGGAAAAAAACCAGTTTGCCCTAGAGATGGATCACCTTTCCGAGTCTATTATGCAAAATAAACAGCCCAAAACTCCTGGTGAAGAAGGCTTGCAAGACGTTAAACTTATGCAGCTCATTTACGAAGCAGCCCGTACAGGCAAAACCATCAAAGTTTAGCACTTCCCTACTCTTCTCTTCTTTCTGGTGCGTTCTCTGCGCCTTGGCGGTTCATTTTTCATAAACCCTATTGAGGAAACAAATATGGCTGACACAAGTGTTAAAAAAGTAGACTCCGCTTATTCCCCTAAAGGTCAACAAGGTCAAAAATATCTTGCATCCGGCAAAACTGTTTCAATGCGTCTTTGGGAGAACGAACAACCTGACGAACCCAAAGAACCAGCAACGCGGGAATATGAAACCGTTGGTTATGTCATTAGTGGTCGTGCTGAGTTGCACATCGAAGGTCAAGTCATTTTACTAGAAACTGGCAATTCCTGGGTCGTGCCAAAAGGAGCATCCCACACTTACAAAATCCTAGAACCATTCACCGCCGTTGAGGCAACCAGTCCACCTGCTCAAGTTCACGGACGGGATGAGGATTAATTTATACAGCTTTACTTTTTACCAGAATCACTCATAGTAACATCTTACCAGAGGCTGAACCTCTGGTTTTTTCTTGAATTTACAAGGACAGCAGTCTCTCAAATAGAATTTTTAGTCTTCTGCCTAACAACTCAATGACCTCAGTCAATTTACTTATTTTTTCAGTATTTTTTATTTAACTATAGAGTGAGGTAGAGCAAGCATTAAATAGGTTTCCTAGAAAGCATAGGCGACACAAATATCAATTGAGCCTGAATTTGTGCCGCCCTGTATGCAAATGAGGTCACAATAATGTTTTACCACACTAAGAAGCTTCAGTACTTCAGACCACCAGAAAAACCCGATCCAATTTACGCCAAGAAAATTCAAGAACTCATTGGTGGCACCTTTGGTGAAATGACCGTGATGATGCAGTACCTGTTCCAAGGCTGGAATTGTCGCGGACCTGCAAAGTACCGCGATATGCTTTTGGACATTGGTACCGAAGAAATCGGTCACGTCGAAATGCTTGCCACGATGATTGCTCACCTATTAAATAAAGCACCCATCAAACTACAAGAACAAGGTGCACAAGACCCAGTGGTGGGCGCGGTTATGGGCGGTACCAATCCACGGGATGTGATTGTAGATGTTATGGCGGGAGCTATGAACCCCCAACACGCTATCGTTTCCGGTTTGGGTGCCACGGCAGCTGACAGCGTAGGCTATCCCTGGAACGGTCGCTTCATCGTCGCCAGTGGTAACTTGATGGCTGATTTCCGGTCAAATCTCCATGCGGAATCTCAAGGACGCTTGCAAGCAGTGCGGATGTACGAGATGAGCAACGACGCAGGAGTGAAAGATACCCTGAGTTTCATGATTGCCCGCGACACCATGCATCAAAACCAGTGGCTAGCAGCCCTTGAAGAGTTAAAAGCAGATGGACTGGAAGACACTCCAGTTCCCAGTTCCTTCCCATTGGAATTGGAGAAGCGCGAGTTTGCTTATCAGTTCTGGAATCACTCAGAAGGTACCGAAAGTGCTCAAGGTCGCTGGGCACAAGGACCTACTCCAGACGGCAAAGGGCAATTTGAGTATGTAGAAAATCCCAGACCGCTAGGACCAGAACCCCTACCACCCGTACCCGATCCAAGACTGCACGGGACACCTACAGACAGACAAGCGGAAGGTGGCGCAGACCCTTTAGTTAAGCGCACAACCATTGGCGGCTAACATTGACCAAACAGAACTCACGAGTCAGGAGTCAGAATGGCGAGTGTACTCCTGGCTCATCAGCCGAGGTTCCAAGCCCTTGGCTTTAAGCATAGAGAAATAAACGTAAGTCGGATCGTGGCTGAAACCCCTGGATTTATCCGTGGGGAAATTCTGAATACCGAATTCAGTATACCTGACTTCTTCTCATGCTTGCATTTTGCTAATTTTGGTTGTCACTGGGAAAAATAGCAGCCAACTTACTGGCACATACCATCCAAGTATGTGCCAGTTTTTTTATAGCCCTCTGCGCTCCTACAATCCTCACGGCAGTTTGGACACTGGTGGGAACCCCAACGCACTGCCTCCTGTATTGCATTCAATTGAAAAAGGCGATCGCGGCGCTTCATCGGAACACGGGTTAATTGCGTAACTGATAACCCACCTCCAAGAATATCTGCTGAAGTGCTTGAGTGTAAGGTAGCAAGATAGCTTGGTGTTCTGGCGTTAAACCCTTAAGCACTTCATCCACTAATAATTGAATTGATATTTCTGCTATCTCCCATTTGACTTCTATTGCCTTCAAAACCATCTTGCATAAATTAACGAGTTCCTGCTCCACTGGAACTAGGCTCTGCTCTAATACAGATAACCATAGGTAGGATTGAAACATAGTCAGGTCACGAATGCTCGAATGTGCCACATCTGGATCTGTTAAACAACCACTCCGGCTCTGATAATTGGGGAATAATTGAATAAGCCGATGGTGAACAGTCTGGGCTATTTCCTCAGCAACTGATATCATTTGCTCTACCAGAGATAATGCTGATGACCCCAACTTATGTGTACCAGCAGCAGTGCAAATTCGTTGCCAAGGCATAGAGACTTGTTCCTCAATAAACTTTAAGTAGGAACCAAGCAATACTTGCTCAATAGGTGTCAGGTAACTTAGGATTAATTTGTTTGTAAATTTCAACTGCGTTGTCATAAAACCCAAAGCACGCCAGTCTCTAGATGCCAAGAGTTGCTCTTGAAATACCAGTAATATTGGCTCAAGCTCGTATGATATCTGGGTGAGTGCTGATTTGTCGAACGATATAAACGATATAAATGAATGAGGCGCAAAAAAACCGGCTGCTTCTGACTGTTGTGCTGTACGCAGGGCAAGGCTTAGTGATTGCTTCTGGTAAATTTGTAGAAGTTTTCTATACACCCGTGTTGCAAATTGCGTGATTCGCCTTGCCTCATTTAAATCTAAAACGTTTGGAATGTAATTGTGGAGGGTCTTGGTTTGTAACCAAGCCATCTGGCTATTAAGATTTAGTACATTGTCTGTTAACTTTGTGACAGTTATGGCTCGTCCCTCTGGGGAATTTGCCTCAATGAGAGAATTGTAGTTTAAAGGATCTTTTAACAAGGCTAGAAACGATGAGTCAGGTATATAGCGCTGTGCCCAAAGGTTCAGCAAGCTTTCAATTGAGGGAGTTTCAAAAGTTTGAAGAGTTTTTAATAACATTTTCTTTCACCCATGAGTAGCAATCAACCAAAACATAAGGCTAAAGCTGCAATGCTTAACCTAGTCATTGTTTGAGATGCACTCCTGTCCTGACTTTTTCGATTATCTGGTTTACCCATTAAGCTCTGTTACCAATAAACGACAACATTGGAGAACATTTTCATGCCTAATCATCGTTGTCATATCTTGCAAACGAGAGACTAGTGAACTACCCACACTGACCTGGAGTACCAGGTAGAGTGTGGGCTTCTGTACTCATAGGCGAGTGCCTCAGATGAGACTTTCGCCCCATCCTTGGTCTTACCTCTCCTCCTACAGCAGAGACGGCTGAACCTTCCGCCTTTAGCATTCTGATTCCCTCTGCTCTAATTCGGACATCTCCTTCCGCGTTAAGCTACGCTCAACATAGGTCAGAGATGCCCTCGTCACCGTCCGGCTTATATCCCGCCACTGACCTGGGTACAGGTTCAGTGGGGGACTTACGCCGAGTAGTTAAAAGTAATATATACGTACGGCTATTAATTTTCAGTGCTTGAAATTACCGTAACTTATCTAACATTAGCATTAAGTACAACTGTCGGAAATAGTATTTTATTCACGGGGAGTGGGGACTAGGGATTAGGGACCCTTGGACTGGGAGGAATTGAGGACAGAGATTCTACTCCGCCCTATTCCAGCGATTGGGATAAGGAATTGGATTTGCAACTCCAACCCAATCCGCAGTGCCCAATTCCGGAACGCCGATTCCTCGCTGCCTTAACGTAAGTAAGGCGGGGATGAATCAGCGCGACTTGATGACCTGTAAGTATACCTGTAGCGCTGCAATGGGTGTTGGTATTGCTAGTGCTATGACTTGGAGCTTAGTATTTAAATGGTCGAGTATTGCTTACCAAGTGCTTCCGGGAATGCCTGCCGATGCTTGAGTGTATATAGTTGCTCGATTTTTTTACCCCGAATTGATTATCTTTATTCGGCAGGCACAAGTAAAAAAGAGTTTAGTAATTCCCTATACCCTAGAAAATTATGCTAACCTTCACCCAACGTAAACCGCCCAATGATGATACACAAGTGACCTTAACCCTGGCTTTAACAGCAGAAGAACGCACCCGCAGTCGTCATCGTTTTGAGACAGAATATGGACAAATTGTGTTTTTGGGTTTACCCAGAGGAACGGTGTTACGAGATGGGGATATTCTGCAAGATGAAACAAGTGGTAGTTTAGTAAGAGTTATTGCTATACCAGAACCAGTTTTAACTGTCACTGCCAAAACAGAGCTAGATTTACTACGGGCAGCTTACCATTTGGGAAATCGGCATGTGCCAGTAGAGATCACAGCGACCTATTTACGGTTATCTCCTGATCCAGTTTTACGCGCCATGCTAGAAAAACTTGGGCTGGAAGTCAAGGAGGAATTTTCACCGTTTCACCCAGTACCAGGTGCTTATGGACATCATCACACTCACTGATGGCAATCTTTTGTGTCTTTTGCAACTAGCTAGCCCAGCTTTGCCTGTGGGAGCTTATAGCTATTCTGAAGGATTGGAAACGCTGGTTGAGAATGGCGCGATCGCTCATCAAGCAGCCTTACAGCATTGGTTAGAGGCAGAACTGCGTTACGGGGCAATACGGTTAGAGGCGGCGGTGATGGTACGAACTTATCAGTCTGTCAAAATGGCTGATTTCAAGGCGCTATCGTACTGGAATATGTGGTTATCTGCTGCTCGGGAAACCGAAGAATTACGCACCTCTAGCTGGCAAATGGGGCGATCGCTCATCCAGTTGCTTGGGAAACTAGAAACACAAATTATGCCGATTGTCAATGCTGTTGGTAATCCTTGCAATTATGCGATCGCTTTTGGCATTGGGGCTGCTCATTGGGATATCAATATCAAAGCGGCATTATTGGGATATCTGCATACTTGGGCAAGTCATATGATCACTGCTGGAGTAAAGCTGATTCCTTTGGGACAAACAGTAGGACAGCAGTTAATGCGATCGTTACAAGGATTGCTTTGTGATGTAGTCGTGGAGATTATGAATTTGGAAGATGATGAACTCGGTTGTTGTAGCTGGGGTTTGTCTTTGGCAAGTATGATGCATGAAACCCAGTATACAAGGTTGTTTAGGAGTTAGGGCAAAATGAAGAGGCAGGGAAGCCTGTCGGAAATTAAAGGTTGAGCCTTTGAGAGGATGTCTGAGAAGTTTTAGGTGAGCTTCCTTACTTTTCAGACATCCTCTAATGTTCAAAGAACAACTCTTTCTTTTCCACATCCCGTGAAAAGTCAGGATTTAATCCGAAATTTCTGTTTAGCGATCGCCTCTGGTGGGGCAAAGCATCCTCACTCGTTTTTGTCCGACTTCAGAAAATCGCGTTGCTCCCATGAAATGTTATAAAAATTTTTACTATCTGCTTAACTGTCTTAAATGTCTTAACTGTCCATATCATTATTCACTTAACTGTCTTAACTGTCTTAAATGTCTTAACTGTCCATATCATTATTCACTTAACTGTCTTAACTGTCTTAACTGTCTTAAATGTCTTAACGGACAAAAAGACAAAAAAGATGTGTTCGTGGATATTACAAAATCGCGTTGCTCCGAATTTTATTGTTTATGATATTGTCTTACTTGTGTACAAAAAACAAAAAACTAATTTTTTCATGGAGGCAATATAATTGATGTACACTCTTGAGCATCGCGAGCTTCAAGAAGGCGAATTTTGGCGTGAAATCCCTGTTTTCGCTAAGGTTTCTCAAAACGAATTTCTCGACTACAAATGGCAGATAAAAAATTCTATTTCCGACTTCATAAAGCTCGCCGAGACAATCAAGGGCGTCGTTAGCGACGATTTTATTGTAGCTATGAGCAAGGGATTTCATTTGGCACCAATGAATGTTCGTGTCACTCCCTATTTGCTGAGTTTGATTGACTGGAATGACCCCTGGAATGACCCAATTCGCAAACAGTTTATACCTGTAAGCACCCAGCTTCATGAAGACCACCCGATGCTGACACTTGACTCCCTTCATGAGCAGAAAGATGCTCCAGTATCAGGTCTGACACACCGCTACATTGACAAAGCACTTTTTTTGACAGTAAATGCATGCCCAGTTTACTGTCGTTTCTGCACGCGTAGCTATGCTATTGGCGCGGACACTGAAACTGTTAAGAAAGTTGATCTGTCCCTCAATTCCAAACATTGGGAAAACGCATTTCAATACATTGAGTCCCGTCCAGAGCTTGAGGATATAGTCATTAGCGGTGGTGACACATATAATCTATCTGCTGAAGCTCTTAAAAAAGTCGGTTTTCGGTTACTTCAGATGCCCAATATTCGACGCATTCGCTTTGCAACCAAAGGGCTTGCCGTCATGCCAATGAAAATTCTCAGCGATGAGAAGTGGGTAGACGCACTCACGGAAGTATTCCTTTTAGGACGTAAATTACACAAACAAGTAGCTATCCATACGCACTTCAATAACGCTAAAGAAATCACGATGATATGCAAACGCGCTATGGATAAATTGTTTGAGCGTGGTATAAGCGTACGTAACCAGTCGGTACTTCTACGTGGCGTCAATGACACATCTGAAAAAATGCAGCTTCTCGTTAAACGATTGAGTTATATTAACGTCCAACCTTATTATGTCTTCCAACATGACATGGTCAAAGGTGTCGAAGATCTTCGCACTAGTGTTCAAACTGCTATCGAAATTGAAAAGAATGTGCGTGGTGTGACTGCGGGCTTCAACACCCCAACATTTGTCTTAGATGCCCCTGGCGGTGGTGGCAAGCGTTGCATTCATTCCTACGAATACTACAACCGTGAGACGGGTGTAAGTGTCTATACAGCACCATCCGTCAAGCCAGGTCAGTACTTCATGTATTTCGACCCCTTCCACAGTCTGTCAGAAGAAATTCGTCAGGCATGGAGAGACCAAAAGAAACGACAACAAATGTGCTTGGATGCAATATACCATAGCGGTGTGGGAGTGTACTCGCGCTTAGCCTGAGAAGTAGGGGATTTCTATAGGTTGATTCGTCATGCCTACCCGCTTTGGGTGGGCTCGTAGGGCTGGTCATTTTTTGGGGAGTATGTTAGTGATTGCTTGAGGACATCAGGTGTATTATTACAAGTAGTCTATGATAAAATTTATTCCAGAAAGTCACAAACACTCTCTGGGTGTTGTGTTGATCGTTGTTACAGCTTTAATATTGGGAACTATTCCTGCAGCAATCAAGGAGGCGATCGCTAGTCTTTCGCCAGCTACGCAATTTGCAATTCGCTTCACAATTGGGGCAATAATTCTTACCCCGTTTGTTCGTAACCTGAGTCTAAAGTTAGTACGTGACGGGCTAATTCTCGGAGTATTACTTTTTGCAATCTTTGCTACTGCAACGATTGGATTGGAAACTATCTGTGCAAACCAAGCTTCATTTATCTTTGGTCTCAACATGGTCTTTGTCACCTTGTTTGAGCTACTGTTTCGCAAGCGCCTATCCGTTAGGGCGGTACTATCAGTGATACTTGCTTTTGCCGGAATTGGGGTGATGTCTTGGAACAGTGGGGAGCCTCTTATCGGCGACTTTTGGTTGTTGGGTTCTGCCTTCAGCGATGCCGTTTATATCATTGTGCTTGAGATGTTTTCGCCACACCACCCACCCATACCATTGGTTACAATCCAGCTTTGGGTTGTAGCAGTGCTAGGCATATTGTGGGCTGGTTTCGGAGTGACTGAACACATTGAGGCAATTCAAACGAGTTTAGGTGTACTAATCTACCTTGGCGTAGTTGCCACTGCTATAGTCATTTTGTTCCAAACAGTTGCACAGCAATGGATATCTGCCCACGAAGCAGCACTATTCTTTGCTCTAGAACCTGTGTTCGGGGCAATTGTCGCATTTTTGCTACTCGGCGAAACCTTTTCAGCTCGCAGTTTCATTGGTGCAGCAATGGTGCTGGTTGGAATAATTCTGACTTTGATCCGTCCCAAAATTGACGAAAGTGATACAGAAACCCCACAATTACAGGAAAGCACGGTTCCAGACGGTATGGCACAAAAAGGCGAAGTTTTGGTAGGAATGCTAAGTGCTAATCAGGAAATTGAGGAGCTATTTTAACAGTTATCAGTTATCAGTTATTAGTTTTTTTGGTCACTGTTTACTGTTCACTGTTCACTGTTCACTGTTTTAATTTTTTCTCATAGCCTATTATAAGTGTCAATGTCAAAAATAACACATGAAAACACCTATCAATTCCATAAACTCCTCTCTTGCTAATGCATGTCAGCTAACTCAAGCTAGCTGCTGCAAGGCGGGTCTGTTGTTTTTGCCCGAACAAGAATATCAAGCAATTGTTCAGTGGCTCGCAGGCAACTCAGCAAATGAACTTAGTGAATTCGAGTCTCGATGTGTTAAGTACGACGGGTTCTACCTCTACAATCAAAAAGATAATTGTCAGTTTCTAACCGAAACAAACCTGTGCAGGCTGCATCCAGAGGGTGTAAAACCGTCTGAGTGCTTTTGGTGGCCCGTCCATATTTACGGCACAGAGCCAGAAAATCTTGAATTGTGTGTTGCAACTAAATGCTGTACTGCCTGCGAGTACATTGACGCTAACTCATGTTTGCTTGACGACATTACGAAGAGGGCTCATGAACTTGGATGTGATGTAATTTGTCGCTTTAGAAAAGTCTACTCGGGAAGCTATGAAAAACGGTTCTTGCGTAAGTTGTAGCGGCTTTAAGACCCCATTGGGCACCCTAAAGTGTTAGACTACGGATTTTGGACGAGCGATCGTAACACCGTCAGCCATGACATCACACGCGAACTTGCTTTTTTGTCCAAAGTCCAATGACTAATGACTAATTGCTTATGAACGCTTTTCGAGTTGGTGTTGCAGGTCCAGTGGGTTCTGGGAAGACGGCTTTGGTTGATGCTTTATGTAAGGCGATGCGTAATAAATATCAGATTGCTGTGGTGACGAATGATATTTATACGCAGGAGGATGCTCAGTTTTTGGTGCGTTCAGAGGCTTTGGTGAGCGATCGCATTTTGGGTGTCGAAACTGGGGGTTGTCCTCACACTGCTATTCGGGAAGATGCTTCAATGAATTTGGCAGCAATTGAACAATTGGAGACGCGGTTTTCAGATTTGGATTTAGTCTTTTTGGAAAGCGGCGGTGATAATTTAGCTGCAACTTTCAGTCCGGAATTGGTGGATTTAACGATTTATGTTATCGATGTTGCCGCTGGTGATAAAATTCCCCGCAAAGGTGGTCCTGGAATTACTAAGTCTGATTTGTTGGTAATCAATAAAACTGATTTGGCTCCTTATGTTGGCGCAGATTTAACTGTCATGGAACGGGATGCTAAAAAAATGCGTGGTGAGAAACCTTTTGTTTTCACAAACTTGAAAACACAGGAAGGTTTGGCAGAGGTCATCCAGTTTGTTGCTATAAATGTTTGCTAATGTGTTATGTTCAGCAGCTTGACTGCACCCCACCCCGCCTAAGCACAGCTTTGGCGGGGTGGGGTTCTTCAGGAATGATAAGTAATCAACCGAACCTGATATGACTATTATCTAGCGTCTACGTCTTTGTATAAAAAAGAGGAAAACAATGGCAATTTTTGAAGTTATAGCAAGAGAAGGATTGCGTTTAGTCAAGGTTCTTTTGCAAAACGAAACAGTGAAGACAGAGTCAGGTGCTTTGTACTATATGCGTGGCAATATTACCATGCAATCTAAAGCACCTTCAGCAGGTGGTTTGTTGAAATCCCTAGCAACAGGCGAAAACATTTTTCGCCCCACTTATACAGGAACTGGTGAATTATATTTGGAGCCTTCTTTATCTGGATTTCATATCATGGAATTAAACGGCACTGAATGGATTTTGGATAGTGGGGCATATTGGGCAAGTGATGGTTCTGTAGAAGTGGGTGTTGAGCGAAATAAATTGGTTGCTGGGTTAGTGGGTGGTGAAGGCTTGTTTCAAACAAAAGTCAAAGGCAGAGGTAAAGTGGTCATGGTAGCACAAGGACTTGTAGACGAGGTGCATTTGCAAAATGACCGTTTAGTTGTGGATGGTAATTTTGCAATTGCTCGCACAAGTACCTTAAATTATCGAGTTGAAAAAGCCACTAAGTCTATTTTTGGTTCAATGACTTCAGGAGAGTTTTTAGTCAATACCTTCGAGGGAACGGGTACTGTGTTACTTGCTCCTGTTCCTTATTGGGGAGTGATGTTGCTACGTCAAATTACCGCAGCGATTCCGAATAACTCTGGTTCAAAATAACTAGAAAAATTTAGAAAAGGAAGGAATTAGAAATTACAGCTATTTTCAGCTAATTGAACCACAGATTTTTGTAGGGGCAAAGGCTAGCCTTTCTTTGCCCCAAAGAGCGTGGTTTATCTACTTGAAAACCGCTGTAAATCATCACAACTACCCCAACTAGTGGTTTGTTTCATTAATTCTAATGGGTTACAAGAACCCCGACTTTGTAAAAGTTGTCGGAGATCTGACTGTAATTTGTAATTACCAATACAATTACAAATTACGAATTACAGACTACTAATTATATTGCTTTTTGGAGTTTGCAGGCAAGCTGAATTAAGTCATCCGCAGCGGCAGGTTGGAAGAGAAAAAACAAAGATTCGGGTCAAGCTGTTTATTTTTCACTTGTGCGATCGCCTAACTAATAAAACGAGTAAAATTTATATTAAAAACCCGCTTACCCTGCCCCTGTTGATCTATTGCATTTTATAATATTTGCAGCTCAAGCAGCACCTTCTCTACGAAAAAATAAAAAAACACAAGATTAAACCAGAACAAAAGCATTATTAAAAATGCAGTCATAGCTTTTTTTAGTATAGTCTTATACTTAATTTTTTCATAAGCAATATAGGCTGACAGTCCTAGAAGCATTTCTGGAATAACCAAATACACAGCCCAGTGATTAATTATCATAACATTCTGAGAAGACCATGAAGGCAATGCCCACATTGTTTGTTCAGCTACTCCAAAAATTAGCAAAGAAACAGTAGCTACACAAATGTAAGCAGTTCTCTGAGAAATATGCTTCTGTACTTGCTTTCCTGCCAAGATTATCAGAATAAGAGGAATAGTCCACATAAAAGCCATGTAGACTGGTATTGGACCAATTTTTATAAAACTATCTTCGGGATAAACCAGCACACCAAGCCCAGAGCAGAGAAACCAATCTGGCAAGACCATAAAGAGACTAAAGGGGAAAACAAATAGCCACAAATCAACCCAGTCATTGTGTTTAAGCCACAAACCTATTCCAGGAATAGCCAAATTATAAATAACGACTAAGGCGAATAGTCGAATGCCTATGGGTAGCCCCAGAGGAACCATGAGGATTACCACACAAAGGGCGGCAAATGCAATATGTAAAATCAGAATATTCCGTTCTTTGTTTTCTATTAATTGCCTGTCCATATATCTGACGTTTTATTCCAAATTGTCTTGATGATTGCAAGAATTCAGAATTCAGAATAAACAATGCTTACAGCTATAGGGATAAATAATTGCACAGAATCCATAGAAATGAGATTCCTTGCTCTCTATAACATTCTAAGTTCTGGCTCCTGATTTCTGAATTCTTACTAATGATTGGTACTGTTTGGTTCAATGAGATCACCAAACATCAAATGACTAAGAAATTAGAATTTTTCGCTTATGAAAAATCAAGTTAATCTCTGAGCGGTGATTTTTCGTATATCTTCGGATACTATCTCAGCTTTGTTCGGTGTTAATTCCAGCAATACACGCCAAAACATTCGAGGAGTAAAAAGTGAAGATGTTGGTTTCAACATATGCATTACCTCAGCAAAAGATTGGCAGATATCTGGTTCTCTAGCAGCTTTTTGTAAAAGCTGGTAAGTATATCTTTGAATTAATCTATAAACAAACCAAGGCTGGGGTTTAATACCCTTAGTTTTGCTCCAATTTAAGTCTTCTAAAGTTGCCAGTAACCAAGGATGAGCAATCACTTTGGCTAATTTTTTCTGAAACCGGATTGAAAAGCCAGTCAGTTTGCCTTTCTTGTATTTTTCTTCTTGGAGCAAATCATCTAAAGTTAATGCACTTAAAGCTGCTACTGTAATTCCCTGCCCATAAACAGGATTAAAGGCACAAACAGCGTCTCCAAGTGTAATAAAACCATCCGGCATTTGAGAAAGTTTTTCGTAGTGATAGAGACGGTTTTGTGTTTGACGATAACTGTGAATTTTCGACACAGGTTTTGCAGATTTTATCGCTTCATGTATTTCTAAACCTGGTAGCGTTTTACTAAACTCCAGAAAGCCTACTTCATCAGTTGGAGGATAGTCGCCATTAATTCCAATCAAACCAACATGCCAAAGATTATTTCCTACCGGATAGATTCCACCACCACGTAAATACGGTGGTCTTGGGTACATTTGAACAGCTTTCCAATCAAATTTGAATTCAGGCGAAGGTTGATATAAACGCGATGCATAACCAATTGATGCATCAACTACAGTTTTTTTTGGAAGTGTATAGCCTATTGTTGCTAACCATTTGTGAGCCTCTGTTGCTCGACCAGTCGTATCTACAACAAGTTCGGCAAGTAAGGAGTTAATAGATGGGCTGTCATCGTTTTTTCTGTTGTCGCTCCTACACAGTAAGACGCCAGTCACCCGTTTTTGAAGTGCGTCATATAATAACTCAGTGACTTCATGCCCCTCAAGAATGTGGAAGCCTTTAAAAGCTTCTAAACGAGATTTTATAGTCCAATCTAGAAGTGGTCTGCCCAGAAATAGCGTATTTAAATTGAAAGAAAATCTTGGCACTAATTGCGAACCATAAACAATTAATACATCTTTAGGCCAATCTATCTGTACTGCACCTAAATTCAGAAGTTCTTGCTCAATTCCAGGGAAAAGTGATTCCAAAATGATATTAGCGCGTACCATTAACTGATGGAGTTGATGGGCTTGAGCAATACCTCGGCGAAATTCTGGTTTTACAGGATAAATATCGCGTTCAATGAGTGTGACCCGCTCAAAATGATTGAGTAATATCCTACTGGTTAAAAGTCCGGTCATGCTACCGCCAATTACAATGACGTGATTTAATTTTGTTGTAGTCATCATCATTTTTGAACAGAAGAAAACACTTTAACTAATTCAACGTGCATTCGATAAAACCGTAGAGATTGTGCAATTCACAATCTAACCGAACGAAAAAGCGTTCTTAGAGTTATAAAGGCTTTTGACCAAGAAAGAATCATCCGCTACTAATCTGTAATCACATCTGCCAGATAATAAATTCATTCAACTATTATTTCTCGCAAATTTCTTACTTTTCTTACTTTTCTTACTTTTCCTAATTTTCCTACTTTTTATTGTCGAGAGCGCTCCAGCAATAAATCGAAACTTGGATTTATTCCTAAAATCTTTACCCGATTAAGTTTCTCCACATGAACTGAAGGCAATGCTGCCAAGAATTTTTGTAAAACTCGTCTCATCATTTCTCGTGTAGCTACTGGCAAGTTCAATGATTGTCTACCCTAGAATTTCAAACTTTTAGAGAAAATGCAAGGACAGTTAAGACAGTTAAGACAGTTAAGAAAAGGTTTAAATAAACTTAACACAATAGCTTAATAGCTTAATACTAACTTCAAAAAGTGAGCTGCACTCTTAGAACAATTGAACACACTAGCGCCACAGTGCCTGGAAATAAACCGATTACCATTAGACACTGGAGTTTAGACTAAAGCAGGCGATTGCGCGCAGCGCAGTACCTAAAGGGCGATCGCTACGCGGTCGCAATGCAAAAAAATGAAGGGATGCTTGTAGTTAGAACAAGCACCCCTTAAGCGGAAGATGAGAGAAGCACAACCCTTCGGGTGAGCCAGTCGCTACAACGGGGGGAACCCCCGCAACGCGCTGGCTCACCAACTCTCAACAACCGCTATGGATTCTTTTGCCAGATTAAAAGCATTTCGTCAAACCGTAATACTAGTTGAACGACTTAAATGTTGCTTAGTCTAAACTCCAGTTTTTACGCTTCAGCAGTGAAGCGATGCCCAAAGCAGACAACATTAATACCCCTAATGTAGAAGCAGGTTCAGGGACACGCGAAATCGAAGTAAACGCATTTGTGGAAGATAGGGTAGCCCCTGTGGGAGTATTAATAAGCGCAAATCCGGACGATGGGAGAGTCGTAACTAAATCGGATAAAGCATTGGAACCCAGGGAATTAGGTAGGTAAGCAAACGTAGCCAAAAATTTAGGATTGGTAGGATCAAAGTTTTTAAAATCATTAAACCCGATGACGTCTGCAGAAAGCCCACTATTATCTGGTCTCGCTAAATTACTTCCCACTACAATCGAATTGGAAGAACCTTTAAAGACATCTTTTCCGGCATTAATGGTATACTCTGGACTCGCGTTTCCATACAAAGTGGCACCGTCAGGTGTCACGCCCGCTGGGATTGAGTCATCAAAGACAAAGTTACCGCTAACTGGCTCACCAGTTTCTTGAGCGTTGAACTGGAAGTTGAAGTTAAAAAGCGAGGCTTGAGCGGGAGCACTACTTACAGTTCCCAGCAATGTAAACGCTGCCCCGACGATAGCCATTAATAACTTTTTTTTGGCTTTCATAAGATATTTCCGAAAACTGCCAATGCGTCTCTATAAGTGGCTGAAGCTCTGCAAACACGTGAGGAGAAAATCAACCAGTTTCCACTTTAAGAATATACTTATGTCTCAAAATCAAAAATGATTTTTTTTTAGGAAAATTTAGTATGTTTTTTGTTATTTATAAGAGGACTAATAGGGCGTTGTTGATTTGAAGTATGAAACGCGATTTTTTAAGAATAACGTAGCAAATTGAAGAATTACAGCATCCATCCCTGGCTTGGTCAATCCCACTACTAGTATCTCGTCAAACTCGGTAAATTCGCCCTCCCTTAGAGAGATTTTGCGGCTGATAAAAAACTGAATGCAACAATGCAATTTTGTGTAAGTTCTTGGGCATAAAACCCGCTATTCTAGGCAATAATTCTGACAAAGCACCTTCAGCCGCGATGACTCACCATATTCTCAAAGCCACCAGGGAAACCGTGCATCTGGGTGGGTTCTCTCATCTTTTAGAACCAGCACTCACTGTTGACTCTGGCGACACAGTTGATGTAGAAACATACACTGGCTACTACCTTTACGACAAAGCACCACCGGAGTTTCTCACACCTGCCTTCGTGGATATTTGTCAAAATCTTCCCCCAGAACGCAAAGTTGCAGCAGGACCGCATCTACTCACCGGACCAATTTACGTGCGGGGTGCGGAACCTGGAGATGTTTTGGAAGTCAAACTAGAAGTCATCACACCCAGTTTACCCGTTGGCTTCAATGCGATTCGTACAGGTTGGGGAGCGTTACCACATCAGTTTCATCAACCCGCCTTGAGATTTATTCCCCTCAATTTAGAGGATAACATCGCTGAATTTCCCAAAGGTAGTGGTATTAAAATTCCCCTCAAACCCTTTTTTGGTATCCTAGGTGTTGCGACTACGGAAGCATTGCGAAACTCAATCCCTCCTGGTCACTATGGTGGTAATATCGATAACCAGGAACTACAGGCTGGTTCTAAGATTTTTTTGCCGATTTTCGTTCCTGGTGCCCTATTTTCTATCGGTGATGGACATTCAGCACAGGGAGATGGTGAAGTCAATGTCACGGCAATTGAAACTTCTATGAACGGCAAGATTCATCTTAAACTTCGCAAGAATTTGCCATTGACAATGCCAATTGCTGAGACTCCCACAGATATCATCACAATGGGATTTGGTCAAACATTAGATGAAGCCTTAGAGTTAGCTTTAAAAAACATGATTGACTTTTTAGAGCGCTTCATCAATTTGTCGCCGGAAGATGCTTATGTATTGTGTAGTTTAGCCGTAAACTTTCGCATCACTCAAGTTGTCAATAGTCCACAAAAAGGCGTTCACGGAATGCTACCAAAATCGATATTTTCCTCGAAAATCAATCTATAATTAGCCATAATTAGCCATCTACCCACATTTTTATGTCTAATATAGCCATCCAATTGTTGCTTATTGGTTTAGCTGCTGGGGTTGCAGGAGGTATGTTTGGCATCGGTGGCGGTGCAATTATGGTACCGGCAATGGTGCTTTTAATAGGTATGGATCAAAAGTTTGCCACTGGCACTTCTATTGCTGCTCAAATATTGCCAATCGGTATTTTGGCAGCAATAGTTTACTATCGAAACGGCAACGTCAATATCAAATATGCTGTGTTTATTGCAGTTGGTCTCATAATTGGCAATTTGTTTGGGGCGCTGTTTGCTAATCAGCCCTTTATTAGCAGTGAAACAATGAAAAAGCTGTATGGCATCTTTTTGTTACTAATTGGTCTGCGGTATTTACTAGTACGCTAACGAGAATTAACAATTTCACTTGCTTTGGAGGGTGGGAAAGACCACCCTTTTATCAATAGACTTCTTGCAAAAATTGATTTTTCCTGAGGGGAAAACTTATAACTTAGTACGGAGAGCACAGTATTTTTTCTGAGTGATGTGTTCTTCTTTATTCTGTCAAAGTTTATCTTTAGTTTGTATAATCGAAAGCATTTATATCTCAATTATTTATAACAGTTTGACTTGGTAGACAAATTGATAAATATGCAGCGTCGAAAATTTCTAAAGTATGCCACTTTAGTAGGAACTGGCTTTACGTTTGCTGGCTGTAGTGGCGGTCAGTCTCAACCACAAGGTGAAGTCCCAGTCCGAGCTTCCCCTATGGCAGCGAATGAAGTTCTCAAGGTAGGATTTGTATATGTTGGATCTGTGGGTGATTTTGGGTGGACTTATGCCCACGATTTAGGTCGCAGAGAAATGGAGGCAAATCTTCAGCAGAAGGTGAAAACGACTTTTGTGGAAAATGTCAGCGAAGGTGCGGACGCTGAGAGGGTGATTCGTCAATTGGCATTAGAAGGCAATAAGTTAATTTTTACAACTTCTTTTGGCTATATGAACCCCACAATGAAAGTAGCAAAAGACTTTCCCAATGTTGTTTTTGAACATTGTACTGGATACAAACGCGTCAGGAATGTCGGTACCTATCTGGGACGCTTTGAAGAACCGCGATACCTAACTGGTATGATTGCTGGCAAGATGACAAAATCGAATGTGATTGGTTTTATTGGTTCATACCCAATTCCTGAAGTCATTCGCGGAATAGGTGCGTTTACGCAAGGACTGCAACAGACAAATCCCAAAGCAAAAGTGAGGGTGGTTTGGGTGCAAAATTCGTATGATCCAGCTAAAGAAAGAGAAGCTGCCCAAGCTTTAGTTAATTTAGGTGCGGATGTCCTAACGCAGCATATCGACTCCGTCGCTCCTATTCAACTAGCAGAGGAAAAGGGTATTTATGCTTTTGGCTACAACACTGATATGAGTAGGTTTGGTGCAAAAGCTCACCTAACATCAGCCATTAATAAATGGGGTAAATTTTATACAGATAAAGCCTTGGCTGTGATCAACGGGACTTGGAAGTCTGAGGAAGTTTGGTATGGAATTGCTCAAGAAATGGTGGATATTTCGCCCTTGAATCCTGTAATTCCTCAAGATGTTCAACAATTGGTAATAAGGAAACGCGAGGAATTTATGAGCGGTGCTGCACATCCTTTTGATGGTCCGGTGAAAGACCAAAATGGTGTGGTGCGAGTCCCCAAGGGTCAGGTGTTGGGCGATAAGGAACAACTGGCGATGGATTGGTATGTTGAGGGAATTGAGGGAGGAATTCCCAAGGTAAAATCTTGAAAAATGAACCGCCCTAAGCGATTGCCCAAGGGGCACGCAAGAGAGCGCAATCGCATTTCTGCAATCTACAAAGGGCTAGTTTCTCCCCTCAAGTCATTGTGGACACTTACGAATGAAGCAATCGCCAATCATTATTTTGAATCCATTGAGGAACTCGAAGAAGCCTTAGTTGCCAGTTGCCAAGTCCTACTTGAACAAAAAGGTTTCATTAGTAGATTAACCTGCTACCACTGGTGACCAAGGACTGCTGTATACGATAACTCATCAACCAGATTTCATATAACCATTAATGGGATGGAAATCTAACTTATTGATATTTAAAATGTCTTATTGACACTATGCGTTTGCCCTGAAAGTTTTCCTAATTGGGAAAAGGCAACTATGACCATACGCTACTCATCGTATTTTCCTACTATGTACGACGCTGATTCCAGCCATCCAGGATGATTCGATTTTATCTTGGTGGCTTCTACCTTTTTTTGTTCTATCTTTTGCGGTTTGCTTAAAACTAAGCCAGTCACAAGTCCGACCAAGAAACTTGAAGAGATTGCTAATATCATACGGAAAGAAAAAAGTGATAAAAAGTTAACTAATTAATACTACCCGGTATAATTTGAAGCTCCGGAAATTTTGAAAGGTTAAAAAATAAAAAAACAATTAAGCTTTGATATAGTTCTTATAAAGAAAAAAAATGATTTATGTGTAAACAATAAAGAAAGTGAAAAATATAGTTTTACAAAGTCTTAGGAAGCGAGTTATTGGAGAGTGAACTAGGACTTGTGATGTTTGGTGGGGCGATCGCCCTGGTTGTTTTCGCGCTTGGTGGAAACCAGAAAGAATTCTCTTGGATGCTTACTTATTTGGCGCAGTCAGTGTAATTGGGCTAATCTTACAAGGACTGGCAGTTGATATCTCTCCTTATCTTTTGTCTTCCTTGCCCTATTTGGCAACTATCCTTGTACTGCTCATTATCTCGCCCGATGCCAAGAGCATCCAACTGAGGGTACGCGCCTCGCTGGGACAACCCTTGGGTCCTAATGATTAATATGTAGCGATATATACTAAAATTTAAATTTTTGTTGTATATTATACAAAAAATGTCTAATATATCTAAAATTACTCTTTTTTTGTGTAATCAGCTAAAAATCATAGTTAATATAGACTATTGACTTTTGACCATTGCTGAAATAATCAACATAAGTTATATATTTTGAATTTTGCCTGCGTGAATTTTTAATTATGCAACCTCCATTTTTTCAATCAATGACACAACGTTCGGTTCTGAAATTACCGAATAATGCCAGAGTTGCTGTTTCGGTGGTGATGAATGTTGAACACTTCACTTTTGGCAAACAGGGGACAGCAATTCAACCTGATTTAAATAGTTATCCAGAAATTGCCAATTATGGTTGGCGCGACTATGGCAATCGAGTTGGGATTTGGCGCTTATTTGACTTATTCGCTGAATTAGAAATTCCCGTGACGGCAGCAGTGAACGGCGAAATCTGCACACTTTATCCGGAAATTATCGCAGCCATGCAGCAACATCATTGGGAAGTGATGGCACACGGTCTTAACAATTCCAAAGGTCATAGTGGCATGGATAGGGAAGCAGAAATAGAAATAATTGATAAAACGCTGAGTTTACTAGAAGAAGCCACTGGAAAAACTCCAAAAGGTTGGTTGACACCGGGGTTTTCGGTTACAGAATCAACGTTTGAATTGTTGTATTCTGCGGGAATTCTTTATACTGCTGACTGGGTAAACGATGACCAACCCTATTGGTATTATTTACCCAACGGACGCTTGTTGGCAATTCCCTATACTCTCGAGACCAATGATATTACCTTATGCTTGAATAACCGATTTTCTGGTGCAGAATTTGCCCAAGCGATAGAAGATCAATTTGACCAACTTTGGTTAGATGGAGAATCTCAAGGGCGGGTTATGACTATTAGCTTGCATCCGTTTATTGTGGGTCAGCCACTGCGGTATAAGTATTTAAAACAATGTTTGTTACATATTAAAAATCAACCTAATACATGGTTGACAACAGGTGAGGGCATTTATGAATGGATGACTGAAACCACAGGAGTCAAGACACCGCAATATGAATAAGACAATGAATAAAAAGACTAAGTATGGTAGAAATAAAGTTAACTCGTTCAGTCATTAGTCATTAGTCATTAGTCATTAGTCATTAGTCATTAGTAAGAGGGCGCGAGTTTCAGGCGTTATTACCTTCGCTCTTCTTCGCTCTGTTTATTCCTACCTATTTAAGAAATTGAGCAAAAAACTGAAAATGTGACAAATGGCAAGATTTCAGTAAGATTACTGATTGACTAAGGGAACGCTATTTGAAAATATGACGAATGTTCATAAGTCCAGAATTTATGCGGATTTGATGGCAGCAAAAGTGTAGTCAATAGCAAAAGTTAGGGACAATAGAATTATGAACAAAGTTATGAAGCCCAGCAAAAAATATGTTGTTCCGTTTATGGTTGTGGGTATAGTTGCCAGCCTCAGCAGCTGTAGTTCTCATCCCATCTCTCATCATCTTGAAAGCACAATGCCAACAGCCAATACAACAACTAACAGCCAACTTGCTGCACAAGCAGCAACTGATAGCATATCTTCAACTGAAGAAATGTCAAACCAAAATAAGGCTTCTTTGAGTTCTGTCGCTGTTACTAAAAAAACTCTTCACGTCAGCCTATTTACAAGTGATACTCAATGTCAAGAACTGATTCCACAACAAGTCTTAGTACCAAAGCAAGAACCTGTGATAAGTGCGGTGGGTAACATCATAAAGCAATTTGACAGTGCTGATTTTAGCTTGTCTGGGTATAGTGTCACTGTCAAAAATCGAGTCGCAACAGTTGATTTACAAATATCCCCTGATTCCGAGCGTCAATTCACTTCTCTTTCCAGTTGTGAGCAGTTTGCTCTATTTGGCAGCGTTCGCAAAACTTTATTAAGTCATGTTGAATGGAATATTAAAAAAGTTCGGTTCACGCACCGAGGGGAGGAAATAGTTGTTTGAAAGAAAGAAAATAAAAGATAAAAATATTTTTTATTCATTATTCTGTCTTTATATAGAAACTATATCCGCTGCTCAACTATCTTTAGAAGCTAGGATTTTTTGTGGCTTTCTTATAAGATGAGAAGCGAAGGCAATATCGTTTGGTTAGTCCTTTTCCTTGTTGTGCTTTGCCCATGAATTTTTCTTTTGCTCAGGATGTGTCCGTTTATCAGCTGGCTTTGGGAATGCAAGCGCCTCCTCAACCATTGCCCCATAGTCCTGCTAGTCTACTGTCACTTGTCAGATCACAAATTGATTTACTTATTGAGCAACAGATTGCAGCCACTTTGTGGGTAAAGCTACCACCAGGAAAAATTTGGCACTCAGAAATTGAACGCTATCACCAACAACTGAGAATATCTGACGTCATTCGTACTTTGCATATTGAGGAAAGTCAGGAAAGCAGCAGAGGAATAGAGGGAGTAGAAGAGAACACCTGCGTGGGTGGGTTCCCTGATTTGAGCGGGCTGTCGAAGAGCGAAAATGCGCACAGTAGGAGTGAAAAACTCTCCGCGTCACTGCGTCTGCCAACGGCAGTCCCACGCCAGTCGCACGACATACACACTCCAACGAACAGAGGCAACGCCTTGCCTCCTCAATTGGAACCACAGGGGAATAGCTCCTCAATGGCAACTTCCCCACCGGGTAGCCTCCTGTGTGCGTCTTCTGATATACGAATACAGAGCTTACCAAATAGCTTGTTGCGTAGGGAATACTTTCTGATGGTGTTGTCGCCGCAGTTTTGCTTTCTCATTCTGGCTCATAGACCATTTAGAAGACGCAGAAATAATTCGGCAACGAACAGAAAAAAAAACCCGCAGTTACTTGCTATAAGTACCTTTGATGGAAAAGTCATTCAGCGAGTGTTAGATGTTATCAAACAGGGGATAACACCAGAATCATCCGTGTTTATACCGAACGATTTTATTTGTCCCGCCGCAAGCGAGCCAGCACTCATAAGTCAACTGTTGGCAAAACAACTCCAGCAACAGGATGAAATTCATCGTCAAAGAACGACAAAGCGTCTTGCGCAGATGCAGCAGCAAAATCAGAAATTGCAGGAAACTCTGCAACTTCAAGATGAATACTTGAGCAATGTGTGTCAGGAACTGCGCGCGCCTTTAACACATATGAAGACAGCCCTGAGCCTTTTAAATTCCCCTAATCTTAAACCCCCTC
The DNA here is from genome assembly GCF_036697665.2 of Scytonema sp. PRP1. Lineage (NCBI taxonomy): Bacteria > Bacillati > Cyanobacteriota > Cyanophyceae > Nostocales > Scytonemataceae > Scytonema > Scytonema sp. PRP1. Next base: position 178,052 of record NZ_JBAHYJ020000132.1, read on the forward strand.
AGCGACAACGTTATTTCCAGATGCTCAAACAAGAGTGCGATCGCCAAAATGCCCTGATTACTGGTGTGTTGGATCTGGTGCAGTTAGAGCGCAATTTGGAGCGGATACCTTTGGAGGCTGTGCGTCTGTCGGACATTGTGCCTGGAGTCGTTAGTATCTACCAGCCCTTAACCCGAGAAAAAGGTCTGATGTTAGCCTACACTGTACCTACTGACCTTCCACGTGTTTGGTGTGTGAGCGGTGGGCTGAGGCAGATTGTGATTAATCTGCTTTCCAACAGCATTAAGTTCACCCCCAAAGGTGGACAGGTTTGGGTACGAGCACGTGTTCAGGGTGATTATGTCCAATTAGAATTTCGCGATACTGGTATTGGTATTGCCGATAGCGAGATTCCCAAAATCCTTGAGCGCTTTTATCGCGTACGTCCAGTCGCAACTGAAGATCCTGGTGGTGTTGGTTTGGGCTTATCAATTGTGCAATTATTGCTATGGCGCTGCGGTGGCTTTTTGTCTGTAAAAAGTAAACTCTATGAAGGTTCTACTTTGACTGCGCAGCTAGCGATCGCCCCTGAAAATCCACCACAATCATCCTTTTGAGACAAACTTTATGTTCATCACCTTGATTGCAGATTATGGTAATGGTGACCCAGCTTTTGCTGAAGTGACGCAACGTTTACTCATAGGACTACCGGAAGCACAGATTCATACTCTCTCAGTTCCTGCTTTCAGTACTCTGGCGACAGGTTTTTGGATTGCCCAACTTGGTCTTAACCCCGGTCCCCAAGAGCGTTTAATTTATCACAACTGCGCGCCTCGTCAAGATGATAAACAACCTAGACTGGATAATGAAGGCGAAGGACTCACTTATGCCTTGCTACCCAATGGCGTTACAGTCGTAGGCGTTAATGCTGGTTACAGTCTCTCTTTTATCAAAGAATATGCACAAAAAGTGCATATAGTCAAGGTTTCTAGAGGTGGGTCGCAGTTTCGTTCTCGTGATGTGTTTCCCAATGCGGCGGCGGCGATTGCTCAAGGCGACTTTAGCCTTTTAGGAGAAGTTTTGAACCCAAGCAATATACCCGATCCCCCGAGCGATCGCGTTGCTTGGATTGATGGCTACGGTAACATCAAAACCACCATCCCATCACATTCTGTCAACCTCAAACCTGAAGAGAAGGTCGTCGTCCGCGTGGGTGATGTCGTCAGTGATGCAGTGTACTCCGATGGTAGTTTTAAAGTGCCAGAAGGAACTTTAGCTTTTTCTCCAGGGAGTTCTGGTTGGTCAATGGCTGATGGGTCAAAATCAGTTCGTTGGATGGAACTATTTCTGCGTGGTGGTAACGCCTGGGAACGCTTCGCCAGACCCCGTGTTAATCAGTTAATTACTCGCATCGGCTAGCAACGCCGAAAAGAGCTTGGCTTTCCATAAATCAGATGCCGGTGATCAACGATTAATTCTTCACTTCCCACTTTTGCTGACTGCTGACTTCCAAGGGAAGGAAAATCGTTAGTACTTCTCCGTGACGCGGACGTTCGCGCACAATCAGTTTACCGCCGATCGCCTGAAACAAATGCTTAGTTGCAGCGAGATTCAAACTTATCGTACCCGTTTCTGGTTGGAACATCAGCAATTGACCAAGAGCTTTGCGAATTGGCGGTGTGCAGGTCGATGCTGATGCTTTCCCATTATCTCCAGCTTGAGGTAACGGCAATAACTGTAATTTAAGTTGATCCCCAGCAGGAATGACTTGTACTTGAATATGGCTACCACCGGGTAAGCTGCGGGTGAAATTCTCCATCAAACCAGTCAGAACCCGATCCAACATGGTAGGATTACTGATGACAGTGGGTAACTGCTGAGGTAAAACCACATCCAAAGTCAAGTTCCGCCGATTTGCTGCTTCTTGCCAGCGAGGGATGCTTTGCTGCAACACTTGCTCGAGAGACATTGGTGTCAGTTGAGCGTGTGTGCATTTTACGGTGGGAGATGTTTCCAGTTCTGCTGCTCTAAAGAGCAACTCCATCCGGTCAATTTGCTCAGTGCATTCACGGTCAATCAGTTCCAAACGCTTGATAACGTTGGCAGGCAGATCACGCTGTTTGAGCAGTAGACGAGTGATGGTGCGGATGGTAGTCAGAGGGGTGCGAACTTCATGAGCAAAAGCTTGCAGCAACTCTACATCAGGACGAGGTGAGGAGAGATGGGGAGATGGGGGGCTAGAGGTTGCCACTTTGTAGGGTGAACCAGAAGCGTCTGGTGCAGAAGTTCCTATAGAACGAAGTGCCCCTTGGGCAATAGAGGACTTTGGGCTTCCCTCTAGGGTTGGGGAATAAGAAACTTTGGGTTCGCACAAAGTAGAGTTGGCGGGCAATGAAGATTCGTTGTGTCCCCGTGTTCCCGTGTCTTCTTCTGGTTCTGGAAATTGCGTTAGCAACAACCGAGTGAACTCCATCACTATGCGATAATCTGGAGTTTCTGGAGAATACTTTTGTACTAATTTCTCTAAATCGGCAAACAACTGCGGATGACTTAATCTGACTCGTGCTCCGAGCGATCGCCATGCTAACTCAACGACTTCTGGATCAAAAGAAAATGAAAAACTTTTATCACCATTGGTGTCTTGTGCTAAAACCAGCACTAATCTAAACTGCTTGGTGAAAACCAAACAAAACTGCTCCCTAGCCAATGGATCTGTTCCTAACAGAGGTAAAACTGACTCACCAGGAGCAAATGCATCTGCCACAGCCACAGCATGAGGCATTTGAAATGGCATGAGTGCCAAGGGGTTAAATGGCTTTGCCGTAAAAGTGACTGTCTGTAAGCTTTGAGCTAGTGTTGGTTCGCTGAAGACAGGTGCTGGCGCAGCTAAAACTAATCCTTGGGTATCTTCAGGTAACGCTGTTGCCAAGGTATTTAATAACAACTGTTGTGTCGCCGCTATGCTTACGCGCCACTGCTGCTGTGCTTTGACAGATGAGCATTCAGCTATTGTTGATTGACTATTTGCTAAAACTTCGCTCAGACTTGGCAAGATCCATTTGTACACAACTTTTCACCCCTTCAATAAAGAGCGACTGACAGCATTTTGGGCAGGCATTCACTACTTATTTACGAGGTTATAAGGATTTCTTTGTTAGTGAAAGTCGTAGAACCGAACAATTGGAGCGCAATTTCCCCTGTAACCAATCTGTTGATAGATGCTTAGCTTACACTTGCGGACGATGCAAGTTAGACCAAAACAAGGCAAAACAGTAATGTGAGCGCAAAACAAAGTAGAAACTACATAATTTTGTGCTTATTTTTCGCTATGAAATGGAGGAGTAAAATGGCTTTGGGCGAACACAAGCGTGCTGTTGGGGTATTTTCTAGCCGTCGTGAAGCTGAGTATGCACTTAGCGAACTCAGAGATGCTGGCTTCCCGATGAATAAGATTTCTATCATTGCTAGAGATGCGGCTCGTGAAGGTGATATTGCTGGTGTCGAAACGCAAAAGGGTGTTGGCAACAAAGCTGATGAAGGAGCCGCAACCGGAGCAGTGACCGGTGCAACATTAGGGGGTATTACTGGCTTGCTCGTAGGTTTAGGTACCTTGGCAATTCCTGGCGTAGGTCCTATATTACTTGCAGGCGAAGTAGCTACAGCTCTGGCGACAACTGCTGTTGGTGCTGGAATTGGTGCAGCAACTGGCGGATTATTGGGTGCGCTCATTGGTTTGGGAATTCCTGAAGAACGAGCCAGAGTATACAATGATCGGGTCTCTCGTGGTGATTATTTGGTGATAGTAGACGGTACAGATGATGAAATTCGTCATGCTGAAACTGTTCTGACAAACCAGGGTATTCAGGAGTTTGGGATTTATAATGCACCTGGTGTTGCAGACACTCGTACAGATTACACTGATCGCGTTGTCAACAATCAACCTCCGCTAACCAACAATCAACCTCCGGTAACTAACAATCAACCTCCGGTAACTATTGTTGACCGTCGGGATGCAACTATTTAATGAGTCGTCAGTCATGAGTCGCTCATTAAAAAACTACTTTCTCCGGACTATTGACTCTTGAGTCTGGACTTTGAAAGATTCGCTCCTCAACCTCACACAATTAACAGTGTTCAGTTATCAGTCAGTTATCAGTCAGTTCCCGTAATTGAAGTCAGGGAATTTCTACAACGATTTGGGTGTTCTTGTATCTGTTTTGTAGATAATAAAGATAACTGTCTGCTGTTAATAACTGCTTATGTCAATGAAACTTTTAAAACATTCAAGTGGAACAGAGAAGATGAACAAGTTTATTCCATTGATCATTAGTGGCGTTATAGCTGTTGGTGCGGTTGGTTGCGAAGAACCCCCTTCTAGAACGAGTGCAGATGCTCCTTCGGGAACAACTGAAAACGTTAACGCTCCAACAAAAGAAACTGCTGAAAAAACTCAAGAAGACGCTACCGGTCAAGTTCGTAAAGACCAAATAGAGTCTGACATTAGAGCACGCGAACAACGTAACAATGCTACTGGCGGTGATGCGCAAAGAGCCGATGCTGATTTAGAAAGCGAAGTTCGCGGCAAGTTAGAGGCGAATTTGCCAGCTAGTCAGTTAACAGTTGACGCTAAAGAAGGTGCTCTGACTGTAGCAGGAACTGTTCCTACTCAAGAACAACTGAATAAAATTCCTACTTTGGCGCAAGAGATTAAAGGTGTCAAAAGTGTGAAGGTTGAGGCAAAAGTAGCTCCAGCGCAACCTAATTCAAACACGAACAATCAACCAGGTCAGTAGCAAGTTTTGTAGCTCATAAGGCTACCATAGGCATCTACCATACTAAATTCAACAACTAACGCTCGCATTCTTCAAGGAAACAGAAGAATGCGAGTACTTCTATATTTGAGCTAATACCGTTTTGAAAAAAGAATGCGACACATGATGGCTCATATATAGGTTCTATCTGTCGCTATCATTTTTTGAATTGGTATAAGCCACCAAATTGCAGAAGGGAAAAACTTAGCCTTTTGTTTGTGTACGCCAGTGCTTGAGAGTGACCATGTAAATGAAAATGATCATTAATACAAGGGGCGTTATTGTTGTTGGCTCCGGTACCTTCTTCACTTCCTGTCCAGGCACAGTTACGGGAGGAGTGGATGGCACTTCAATGATTTGGTTTTCACCGGGAGGACCACCATTGCCGCTAGGAGGAACAGACCCGCTGCCACCAGAGGAAGAGGAAGTGCCAACAGGCGGTGTAGCTGCGATGCTGCTACCACCGCGACCGGAGGAATCACCGCCACCGAAGGAGAGAAGAAGTAGCAGTAAAGCAAGACCGGCACCGCCAATTAGCCAAGTTGGAAAAGAACTCCCTGAGCCTTGTTGCAATACGGTATCTTCTGCTATGTTGCCAGGAAAATCAACTTGTGCAAGGCTGGAAGGAAGATCAAGACTGATCGCTTCTGGCTCTAACCATACTGGAGATTCCCATGAAACGACTTCTCCAGCGACAGTTTCCCCAGCGAACCAATCAGCTTTGGGAACGCCAAGATTTGGACGGTTGAAATCACCACCATCTGGTGAATATGGCACGGAGAGTTCTTTGAGAATGGTCTCTTTGAGAGACTGTTCATTACCATTCAACGCAAGCTTGGCTGCTGAAAGTTTCTCCGAGAAAAACTTGGCTTCCTCCGGCTTTAGACCCATAGCTTGAATCTGCTGCTGAGCATCGGGAATTTTTGCAATCTCCTGAAGCAACAGACGTCCATAAGAGTATTTCAAATCCAGCAAGGCATTGCGAGGATCAAGCGAGTTTCCACCTCCAGAAGGTGCCCAGTCAAAGTTTTTGGTGACTTGTCCCAGACCTTCTTGAGGAGTCTGACTTACCGTCTGCCCAAGAAGATACCGATACCCGTCCACGATATCAGGGTTGTTGTTCTCCCAGAATGAGGCGTACGGTATTTGAGCAAGATTGGGATTGTTTCCATAAAAGGAAGCGAAATTGCGGAAGTTTTCTTCCCCACCAGCGGCTTTCATCAGCAACTGCTCGTAGGTTGGTCCACCATTCGACTCAAGTATTTTCTGGAAGACTGCTCCAGCCTTGTTACAAGCGGCACCAAATCCTACACTACATGCAGGAATGCCTCGCATTTGGCTTAAATCTCGCCCTGATACCTGGTACTGGAGATAGTTTTGCTCCAGTCCTTGTTGGATACCATAATGTCCAACGTTGAGTTGAGCAGAAGCAGGTTGAGATGCATTGACTACTGTTGCAAAGGATGATACTGTAACTACAATTTTTTGAACTTTTGACTTCAAGGGATTTACCTCCAACAAGTAATTTTCGATGCACCTTATGAGACTGGAGAGGAAGCGAAATTCTGAGGCGAGTTGATGTTAATTGTGATTGCTGTCCCCTTAAGTTTTTCGCCTGTAACAGAGTGGTAGATGACAACAGCGCTGTTTGGTTGGTCGAAGAGGTAACCACGACTAGAAGGTTGTACCTTTGCTTCCTTCACTAAGGAAAAGAAGGATTCCAGATATCTGCGTATACTTTCACGGTTCCCTTGATTTGTCTTTGTATGCTTGTCTATGAGTGTCATGAATAAGTCCAGGCTGCGGTTGTCCTGCCCTTCAACGAGAATGCCGCCCTTTAGGAAAGAACTGGCTACAAGCTTTCCATTGATTTGTTGGACTTTTAATAGGGTGTAATAACGTCCCTGCTTCCTAGAATCACTTGCATAACAAACCCAGGCACCATCTGGGTTTTGTGTAAAACCTTGCTGCCCTAAGTAGGAAAGCGGTTCTTCACTTTTCTGGCTCATTAGTGGAGGTAACAAATCTTCCACGGCATCCGAAGAGCAAAGCTTCTGCGTCGTTTTTTGTTGGGGAGTCGTTGGAGTCTCTTGCGCTATTACAAAGTAAGGCATAACAGCAACAGCAGATAGAGAGATAGCAAATGTACTTAGTAAACGAGTAAATATATTCATGTTTTTCTTTATAAGAAGTTATTGGTCTTTAAAAGTTATTGAGGAATACCTTCTGTCGAAGAGTGTCCTATTTATTTCTTTTGTTCTAGATACAATTATCTAGATATTATTTCCGTATTTAGTTAAAATTCCCTATAAATATTTAAAAAGAATGTGTGAATAATTCGTGTTGTGGCTAAGTAAAAATAAGGAACAACCATCCTGCTGAGATTTTCCCTCTTTTCCCTTGTTGAGCTTAAAGGTATTAACAACAAGGCTTTTAAATTTTATTCTTCTAAATAATTTGATGAGATCTCCTGATAACCATAAGCGTTTTTACCGATGGAACCTCGATTCACTTCCTGTCACCTGAAATGTGATTTATGAAGCCAACTTTAAATTCTCGTAAAGTCTCATTATGAAGCCAGCTTTAAATTCTCGTAAAGTGTCATAGCGTTTCTTGTTGCTGAGACTGCACCGTGTATACAACTGATTTTTCGCTATAACCTTGCGTACAATATCCGTATATGAAACACTGTTGAAAAATTGTACGGCTTGAAAACTTAGTTTATATATCAGCCGTGATTTATGAAATCTAAAAAATCTTTGGTTGATTCATGAGAGTTTTGGGTGCAATGATCATTATTTTGCTTTCTTTGCTAAGTTTTTGGACAGTATACTACTAGCTTTGTTGCTGTTTTAGCACCCAGATAAAAACATACTAAGCAGTGACCTGAGTCACAACATGAATCTCAAGCTCTACATTATAGTTATGAGCAGGATTATATATATCAATCATCTAGTTGACTAGGCAGTGATCTGAGTCACAACAGTAAAGAGCTACATTGTCACAGGACAATTACCATAAATAAAATTTACTCAGCAGTGATTTTAATCACAATATTCATGTGAATCTCTGCCAGGATATTTTTAGCAAAATAATAGGGTGGGGATTGCGATATTTTTCAACGCAACTGTGTATATGCCGTCAAGACGAGCCTCCTACCCAGTTCTACAACTTCGGTGGGAACACAACCAATTACGGGAAAACTTGCGCAAGTATCTCTACCAATTTCTCAATATGCGCTGGTTGATGAGTTGCCATTAAAGAAATCCGTATTCGACTGGTAGGAACGGTTGGGGGACGAATAGCCGGGGCAAAAATGCCAGCAGCTTTCAGTTGCTTTCCAGCTTTGAGCGCATCTGCTGCACTTGGCAGTTGAAAGCAGAGGATGGGTGAGGAAGAGGGTAGTAATATCAGCGATAGTGGCTGCTGTTGCATGAGCTGTTTGAGTTGGGCTACATTCTGCCATAATTGGGCGCGGCGTTGCGGTTCTTGCTGTACTATTTTTATTGCTGTTAGGGCTGCTGCTGTATCGGCAGGAGAAAGCGCAGTAGTGTAAATCCAGCTAGGTGCGCGATTCCGCAAAAAGTCTATTAAGGTTGCACTTCCCGCCACATATCCGCCTAGACTACTCAAAGCTTTACTCAAAGTTCCAATTTGAATTAATTGCCTTCCCGTACATCCGAAATGTTCTACACATCCAGCGCCAGTTTCTCCCAGTACCCCTGTGGCATGAGCTTCATCAACGAGCAGCATACAGCTAAATTCTTCAGCTATATCCAACAGTGCAGATAAAGGACACAAATCACCATCCATGCTGAAGACGCTATCAGTGATGATAAGGCAACGTCGGTAGTTTTGCCGGTGTTGACTCAGTTGGGTTCTTAATGCTTCAACGTCACAGTGAGGATATTCAATAATGGTTGCACCACTTAAGATTGCCCCGTTTTTGAGACTAGAGTGATTGTACTGGTCAGATAAAATGAAATCACGTTTGCCTACAAGCGCAGTTATTGTACCCACATTTGCTAGATAGCCAGAACTGAATACTAAAGCATCTTCTGTTTGTTTGAGAGATGCGATCGCTCTTTCCAACTCCCTATGTAATTCTCTATGTCCGCTGAGTAATCTAGAACCTGTCGCACCCGTACCAAATTCTTGCACAGCAGCAGTAGCCGCTGCAATCAACCGCTGATCCCCAGCCAATCCCAGATAGTCATTACTGGCAAAATTAATCACCTCTCGTCCTTCCAAAAGTACCGTTGCACCTGGAAGACCGTGGATTGTTTGTACTGAACGATACCAGTCAGCACGGTGAATTGTAGCCAGAGATTCTTCTATCCAAGCGTAAGGGTCTGTAGGCACGGTAGAGAAGTGAGCGAAGTTGTTTTTTCCTACTTAATACAATTAAGTTCTAGTTATTAACTATAAAACAAATTTATAAGTAAAACTCGTACTCTGCTTGTAAGTTTATCTTTAAACTACTTGATAGTAATTCAAACAAACTTATACACAAATGCAAGCTAGTGACTATGACAAAATCATCCACACTGCTTTCATGGTTAGCAAAGCCCGACAGTTCACAGATATTCCTTATGCCAAGGAATTGGCACAATTGGTAGAAGCGCAAGGATTGGTAGAGCTATCTGAATCACAAAACCAAGACAAAAGTGCTTTGCTTACTGCACGTGTGGAAGCTCGCTATAAAGCCGTCAACCAAGTCATGGCTCAATATCAAATAGGGCAAGTTCTAGAACTAGCATCCGGTTTGCTACCGCGTGGTCTTTTCATGTCTTGTCATCCGAACATCACATTTATTGAAAGTGATTTGCCCAGAATGATTCGTTGCAAACAGCAACTAGTTGAACAACTCGTTGGGAAACGTCCCAATCTGCACTTTCTCTCAATTGATGCTACTAGCCGTCCAAGTCAGTTTTTGAAAAGTGTTGAGCTACTAAAAGTCGGACAGCCAATCATAATTTTGTGTGAAGGGTTGCTGACACATCTGAATATGGCAGAAAAACAACTTGTGTGTGCCAATATTCGCGAGATGCTTCAACAGTACGGTGGCGTCTGGATTACCCCTGACTTTATTGACACAGCTAGTTTAAGGCAGTCACAAGAATTTGACCCTTCTTTACAGAAGCTATTACAAACAGGTACTAACCTTACAGGCAGATCTTTGGTGAATAATAATTTTACAACACTTGAGCAGGCACGGCAATTTGCTTATGAGCAAGGTTTCTGTGTGGCAGAGCACAGTATGTTGAACGTGATGGATCAGTTAAGCTGCTTGAAAATCTTGGGCATTGACACACAAGTCGTAAGGAAAATGCTTGGGCTTTGGTCTATCTTTGCGCTAACTCTGGATGTCTCTTGATTTTCAACGGGTTGGAGCAAACCATGACAAAACCTGACTTCCTTCACTCGCGTGTACTCTTGAGGCACCCATAGATATATAACGATTCATACACGGTTTAGTCGCCTCCTCAGGGAGATGACTCTGTGGCTTAGGTATCCAACTACTGACTATATTCGCTGCTGAGATGAGCGATCGCCTGTTTAATCCACTCCTCCACATAAGCATCTTTAGGGAGTCCAATGTCTTCACTCACCACATGCAAGGCGTGACTTACCTCATTGGCAGTGTAGCCCAGTGCCAAGAGCGTCATTTGTACCTCTTCTAGAATACTTGGTGCAGGACCGCCTGTCGCGACGAAGAATCCTGCTGTCTTACGCCACTCTACCAACTTGCTTTTTAGTTCCAAGCATAGGCGTTCTGCGGTTTTTTTGCCAACACCAGGGGATTGAATGAGTAATTGAGTGTTGCCGGCAATAATCGCCTGCACTAAGTCTGGGAGTTCCAAAGTGTCCAACAGGGCGATCGCCAAAGCGGCACCAACCCCACTGACACTCAACAAATGGCGAAACAGATCTCGCTCCCCAGGTGAACCAAAGCCGTAAAGCAATGGCACCTCTTCTCGAATCTGGTAATGGGTAAAAATTTGCACTTCGCCTCCAGTATTTGGCAACTGCTGTGCCAGTCGTGCAGGGATTTGCAAATCGTACCCCATACCATTCACTTCCAGTGTCAGTGTATGGCGATTACCATTATTGTTTTGGATACCAGCAACGATTCCTTTGAGATAACTAATCATTCTAAGAAACCAAAATGTTTTAAGCCTTCTAGTATTCCACCAGCACAAAAATTTGTTGCCAGGTAACGGTAGTCAGCAGGATGTTCATTATGCCATTGAAGTAGCTCTGGGCGAGCATTTCCGACAATAATTCCTTTTTCACTACCAGCAGAGAATAAAGCAATATCATTACCAGAATCGCCACAAACAACCGTTTGCTCTGCTACAAATTTCCACTTTTGGCGGAGAAACTGTACTGCCTGTCCTTTATCGCTGTGATGGGGCACAATGTCAAGGTCTATACCGCTACTGTAGATTAACTTTATATTTAAACCACTTGCTTGCAACTCTGACTGAAGTTGTGGTAAAACCCTTGCAGATGGCTCTTCTTGCAGGAAAAAACTCACCTTGAAAGGACGCTGTTCTGAGTTTGGCTGCGGAACCAACTCAGAAAATTGAGTCGTTTTTGCGACTACAAGGTCACGGTTCCAACCAGATGAAAGTTTTTCTGACCATTCTGAATCAGGATTGCCACTACCGTCAAGATAAATTTCTGTTCCCACAGCTAAAATCAGGGCATCTGGTTCTAAAAGATTTTTTTCGTCTTTAAGTTCTTGGTAAAGAACAGGCGATCGCCCTGTCGCATAAACAATCTTGCTGCCATGTTCTTGGCGTGTCTGTTGCAGGCGATCGTTGAGTTCGGTCAGCGCATTGTCATCGCCAACCAGGGTATTGTCTAAATCGGTTACGAACAGAAATTTAGCCACAGCAACCTCTTTTATTAGCTTTACCACCAAAAAGTTTATGCTGATTTGGCACCAATCTCATCTGTTTTCGTTTTTAGATAAGCAAGTTGACCAGTTATGCTAAAACCATGATCTGATTAATCTAAACGATTTACAGGCGTTGAATTTAATATAGTCAGAGAAATTTACAATCATCATCAGCCCTTGAGGTTTTAACTAGATCTATGCAACACCGGAGGATTTTGGAGTGGCGACCATTTTTAGGTTTTTACATAACTTAGCAACTGCCAAGCGAAATCCTCTCCACAGCCTCAGAACCCGGTTAGGGCTGGCAATTGGCAGTGTTGCCTTTGTGCTGTCAATCTTAGCAAGTCTGATTGTCGGGCACACTACCAGCGAACAGGTCAAAGTCGATGTTGGTCAGTCGCTAGCCCAAATCGCTTACCAGATGGCTGATAAGTTAGACCGAGGGATGTTTGAGCGCTATCGCGACATTCAAATTATCAGCGCACTGGATATCATCCGCAATCCAGATTCTGTCTCACAGCAGCGTACACTCTTAGAAAAACTGCAAAGTACTTATACTGATTACGCTTGGATAGGTTTAACTGATAACAAGGGTATTGTTCAAGCCAGTACAAGAAAATTATTAGAAGGTAAGGATGTTTCTCAAAGACCTTGGTTCATTTACGGGCGAAGAGCAACCTACATCGGTGACGTACATGATGCTGTAAAACTGGCGAAATTGCTACCCAATCCGACAGACGAACCACTGCGTTTTGTAGATATCGCGGTTCCTGTGACCAATCTTCAAGGTCAGCCACAAGGTGTTTTGGGTGCTCATTTAAGCTGGACATGGTCTAAAGAGGTGGAAAAGTCCCTGTTACCCACAGTACAAGAACGCAACAAAGAAATCTTTGTCCTCAGTCAGAATGGTGATGTTTTGCTAGCCCCTCCCGAGTTTCACGCTGTCAATTCCCTATCCCTTAAAAGTATTAAAGCCGCGCAACGCGGGATGAATGGTTACCTGATTGAGAATTGGTCGGATGGTCAGAGTTATCTAACTGGCTACGCTCAAAGTGTTGGTTATCGGAATTACCCTGGATTAGGGTGGTTGGTGATCGTACGGCAAAAAACTGATGTCGCATTTGCTCACATAAGGCATATACAACAGGAAATATTTATTGCGAATATGATACTAGGTATATTGTTTGCTGTTTTAGGTTGGCTTGTGACAGCAGCAATTACCAACCCCATGTTGGCGATCGCCAAAGCCGCCAACTACATCCGTCAAGGTAGGAAACAAGTTAAAATTCCCGTTCTGCAAGGTCAAGATGAAATCGCCAATCTCTCTCGAAACATCAGCCAGCTCGTTTCGACTTTAACCGAGCAGGAAAAAGACCTCAAGGCAAGTAACGCCCAGTTGCAGCTAGAACTTACCTCCAAGCTTATGGCGCAGGAAATGCTACGACAAAGCGAAGAGAAATTTCGCCAATTAGCAGAAAACATTCAAGAAGTTTTTTGGCTTCAAGACTTAAAAATCTGCAAAATTATCTATATCAGTCCTGCATACGAGCAAGTGTGGCAACGCAGCCGCGAGAGTTTGTATGCTAACCCCAATTCCTGGTTGGAAGCTATTCATCCAGAGGACAAAGAGCGCGTAGTTACTAACATACACCAAAATACATATAGCGCCTACCAGAATGAATATAGAATTGTGCAGCCAGATGGCTCTTTACGTTGGATTTGGGATAGCAGTTTTCCAGTTTACAACAATCTTGGAGAAGTCTATCGTCGAGTAGGAATTGCCCAAGATATTACCGAGCGTAAGCTTGCCGAAGAAACACGTTTAGCACTAGAGAAAGAAAGAGAAATTAGTAAAATAAAATCCGACTTTATTACCATTGCATCTCACGAATTCCGAACGCCGCTAACGACTATTTTGTTATCTTGTGACTTTCTCCATAACTGTGGCGAGCAATTATCTTATGAGAAAAAAGAGCGACATTACAATAGAATTAAATCAAGCGTAAAACATTTGACTCAGATATTAGAAGATGTTTTAATTATCGGCAAAACAGAAGCAGGAAAACTTAAATTTGAACCAACTCCCATAGATTTAATCAGCCTTTGCTTAGATTTAGTCGAACAGCTACAGTTGAGCGCTGGCGAAAAGTATCATCTCAACTTTGTTGAGCAGTGCGTTTACGGCTGCAAAAGAGAAGACCTACCTGTGATGGATGAAAAACTGCTTCGGCATATACTCACCAATTTACTTTCAAATGCCATAAAATATTCTCCACAAGGAGGTACTATTCTCTTTGAACTTATTTGTGACAATAAAAGTGTTATTTTTCGTATTCAAGATGAAGGTATTGGCATTCCACGAGAAGACCAGCCCAAGCTATTTACCTCCTTTTTTAGGAGTAGTAACACAGCCAATCTTCCTGGAACCGGACTAGGGTTAACTATTGTCAAAAATGCAGTTGAATTGCACGGAGGACAAATTACTCTGGAAAGTCAAGTGGGTGTAGGTACAACATTTACGGTGGTACTGCCAATAAATAACACAGTTGCAGCGGAGAAAACCTTGATGAAAGGAAGTGGTTAGTCGTTAATCGAATTAGTCGAGACACTACAACCCCCACTAAAGCAGTAGAAAATAGCGTTAGGGTTTGCCAGAGCATTTGGTCAGGCGTGATACACCTCGGTCACTTCATAGAGGTGAGGATCGAACGAGGCGATTTCAGCAACCCTTTGTGCAAAGGGCAGGATAGCTGGATTATCCCTCACAGATTCAAACGCTTCACGGCTTTGCCACTGGGCGTAGTTCGTCACCCGTACACCGTCCAAGCTCTTATGGATACTCGCAGAAACGAAACCCGGTACGTGCCGATAGATGGTGTTCAGCGCTTCTGCCAGCAGTTCTACAAGCTGTTGTTGAACCTCCGGTTTGCAGGTGTGGACGGTGATGAGCGTTACCAGTGGTTGTCCTTTTTTGATCGCGATCATGTCCTTAACTCCTCATCATAGATACATAAGACCCATGCTCAAGCTCGTCAATAATGGACAGAGCTTCAGGCGTCCAGCCCAACAATGCCTTGGTTCGCTCCGCGCTCAAGCGCTTCTCACTGGCGATCGAGTCCGCCAGATCCCCATACTGCTGGTGGGCTTCCTCGATTGCCCAAGCCTCTATCCGATCGCCATACCCCAGAGTCCGGCTGATTGCCGCCACAATCTCCCGCATGGTGATCGGTTCACCCGCAACAGCATGGAGGACTGAGCCTGCGGGTGCTTTTTCGAGCGCGAGAGCATAGAGATCGCCTAGATCGTCGATGTGAACGGTTGACCAAGCATTTTCGCCATCTCCGAAAGTACGCCCTACCCCCGCTTGGCGTGCCAATGTAATCAAGAGATTCACCAGTCCACTGCCACCACGACCGTAGACCAGACCGGGACGCACCACAATGCTACGCACGCTGCGGTTGGCGGCACCGAGAACCAACCGCTCGATTTGGGCACGCACCTGCACGAAGAGGGGCGGATTGGGGACTACATCTTCGGCAGCAAGGGTCATCCCCGTATCACCGATCGTCCCAGCACCGCTCGTATAAATGAAGGCACCCCCTGTACCTGCGTTTGCATCCAGCATGACCGAAACAGCAGCTTGCTCCGCAGCGTAGGATTCGTCCATCTTGCTCCAGTTGTCATAGTTGAAGGCGGTATGGATAACTGCCTCCGCATTTTTGGCAGCACTGGCGAGACTGGAAATATCCTCCAAAACACCGACATAGGGTTGAACCCCCATGTCTGTGAGGCGCTGTGCCGATTGTTCGGATCGGGCAAGCCCAATGACCGTGTGATTTCGGGCGATAAGCGATCGCACAACCGCGCTACCAATGTACCCTGTTCCGCCTGTCACAAAGACCTTCATTAGAGTTTCCTGTATTGTGCCAAATTCGATGGTAGACACTCGCCAGAAATCTGTCTTGTCAATCTCGGCTTTTTTTAGAACATTCCTGCTATTGATTGCGGAATTTGAGCGGGGTAGTTCCAACCAGACGCTTAAATTGGCGCGTGAAGTGGCTCTGATCCGCAAACCCAACCAGACGAGCAATGTCAGCAATCATTAACTCATTGTGCTGCAACAACTGCATGGCTCGTTCCATCCGACACTGCATCACATATTGATAGACTGAAACGCCTATCGATTGCTTAAACAGCCGCGAGAAGTAATATTGGCTCATGCCAACTTCACAGGCGATGTTTGCCAGCGATAAGTTACCCGCTAGATTATCCTGAATGAATTCAATGACGCGACGCAATTTGCAAGGCGAAAGACCATCTGCATAATTTCGTGGGGTTAAGGAAAACTCACTATATCGCCTGACTAAATGAATCGATAGGAGATGTGCAGCAGACTCTGCATATAAATAGCTACTTACTGCATTTGTCTCTAATTCTGTCTTCAGATTTAACCCAATTTGGTGAATCAGCGGGTCTCGGATTCTAAAGTGCCGAATAATTTTAAGCTGCTCTGGCTCAACCAACTCTTGAACGGCATGGGCAACTAACCTGGGTTCTAGCCGCAGCAAGAGAAATTCACCTTCTTGTTGCCGACGGATTTTAGGACAAAGACCGGGAGGCGCAATCAGAATATCGCCCTTGACTCGGCAATCCTTGAACAGCCGTCCGTTCATCCAGTGCTCTACCTCAATCGGTTCCCCCAAGTAGATATTGATCAGATAACAAGTCAAGTTGGTTTCAGATATTTCTTGCGCTGGTTGACGGTGATGTTCCAGAAAAATGGCATTCCAGCCTGCGTCTTGGCTGGATAAGAGCGGTGGACGGTGATCGGGCGATGCAGTTGTGGTTTCTCGCATGCAGTGCAGGGGTTGAGCAAGGAGGCTGGTTTATTTCGGTACTTTACAGGATAGAAATTTTTGCGATCCTACTGTGGCATTCGACTTAGACAGGAGTGGAGCGATCGCCCCATCGACAAACTCAAGGCATCGTCCCATCAATAACCTCATGGTAATACCGTTTTGAAAAAAGAATGCGACACATGATGGCTTATATACTCCTGAGTTTTGAATCAACAGATATGATGGTGAGTTTTACTCTTCTATCATCAAGTCGCTTTTAATTAATCGTTTTTGTAAAGCAACAACAACAGCAGTCTGGCGATCGCCTACTCCCAATTTATGCAAAATGGCATGAACATGCACTCTAACTGTTCCAGGTGTAATGTAGAGTCCAAGAGCTATTTCTTGATTGGTTTTTCCTGCTGCCAATAGCGACAAGATTTCCTGTTCGCGATGGGTGAGAGGATTGGATAGTTTTGAAATATTTTCTGAGTCTGGTTGAGACGGATCGAATGCAAATGTTGAACGAATTTCTTTGGTTGCAGTTTCATCCCACCAAGATGCCCCAGCAGCGATAGAACGGAGTGCCAACACCAACTTTTCAGGAGCAATTCCTTTGAGGCAGTAGCCTTGAGCACCTGCCTCAATTATAGCAGGGGACTAGGGATTGGGGACTGGGGACTGGGTGAAAAGTCTTTCTGTGTCTAGGTTTTATCATCTGTTGATGTCCTAACCACCTTGGCTGTTGCTATAACCGCGCAATCAGGGATTTTTGAGAATGGGAAGTTAAAACTAAGATTGGCAGATTGGGATTTTGTTGCTTAATTTGTCTACACGCCTCGATTCCCCCGATTCCTGGCAACCCTACATCTAAAAGCACCACATCGAGAGAATTTTGGTTGACTAACTCAATAGCTGTTTCACCATCTTCAGCCTCAGGCTAGCGCAATAGCTTCACATTTACCTTCATCCAATTGTTGCTCCAAGAGGGGCGGTTTGTTACTTGTCGTACCTCAATCCATTCGAGTGTCTTGACCTCGCTGGAACCTGGAACAAGAGTTGCTGTACCCGTCAGTTCCTGATAAACAGCTTCACAGAATCAAAATTTTACTATATAGCTGCCGGAGTAAATCTAATTGACCAATTGCAGCAAGGCTAGTGATTGGCGAAGTATCACTGACAATAATCACAACCTGCCTAACTCCCGCAAGTTCTTCAAATCGAGTTCAAAATCTTCAATGTCATAGGAGTAAAGAGGAATTTCACGTTCTTTAAGTAACTGCTGAAACTGTATTTTATCTATTTGTGCAAACTTGCTGGCGTGTCCAAGCGCAAGCTTTCCAGACTGAAACAATAGCAATGCAACTTCCTGCTTGAATTCGGCTTCTGTCATCCCGCAAGCACGCAAAGTTTCATCTGATATGATGACACTCATAGTTTCCTCTTGTTAAAGATAGTACAGACATTTACTCCTACTCTTCTTCTAGCTTAATCCAAGCTATACATTGAAATATTACTGTTTCAAAGTGTTTGATTTCCTACTTTATCTTTTTCTTCCGACTTTATCTTTTTCTAGCCTAAATAGAATAACATCCTTATCAACTAACATTTATTCTTCTTTCAACGTTTCAATCAACAAATCTACCTTCTGCTGTCGCTCCTGCAAAAAGTTCTCACATTGACGCAAAGACTCAACAGCCGTTGCAAATTGGTCAAACACTTCTTCTAATTCCAAATCACCCGCCTCAATACGAGCAATAATTCTCTCTATTTCAGCAACCTTAGCCTCATAATTCCAACCTTGATTCATAAAATTTCTTGGCGTCCTTGGCGTCTTGGCGGTTCGTTACTCTTTAACTTCAATAACCTTCACTTTAACCTCACCCTGACCCAACTGAATCAACAACTCCTCGCCCACAGCCAACTCAGCAGCAGAACGAGCGATGGGCAAAGCCCCGCCAGAGGCGATCGCACCATTTTGCTGACGCACCACCGCATAACCACGCTGCAAAACAGCCTTAGGGTCAAGAGTTGCTAACTTTTGGCGTAACATCTCTACGTGCTGTGTTGCTTGCTGCAATTGCGTCGTTGTCGCACGCACCAATTGCTGACGCTTCCAACTGAGTTCCTGCATTTCCTGCTGCATTTGTCTATCTAACCGCAAGCGTCGCAAGCGGTTTCGCATTTCTTGGATTTGGTTTTGTGACGTTTTCAAACAAGAATGTACGCTCTGGTGTAAAGCAACGACTCGCTGTCGATGCTGAGTATATAATTCCGCTACCGCTGGAACAACTCGTTCCGCCGCCGCCGTAGGTGTATGTACGGAAGCATCTGCAACTAAATCTACCAACGACTCATCCCTTTGATGACCAATGCCGCTAATCACTGGAATGGAACAACAAGCAACTGCTCGCACTACGCGTTCATCATTAAAGCAAGCTAATTCCTCAACCGCACCCCCGCCCCGTGATAAAATCAGTACCTCAGCACGTCCATCCTGTTCTACCCGTTGAATGGCTTTCACTATCGACTCTGGCGCTTGCTCACCTTGTACTGTAGCAGGCGAGAAGATAACGTGTAAACCTGGATACCTATGCTTAAGTGTCTTTTGAATATCACCCCAAGCCGCAGCCGTGGGTGAAGTCACAACGGCGATCGCCTGGGGATGACGAGGAAGCGATCGCTTTCTTTGCGGCTCAAAAAACCCTTCCGCCTCCAACCGTTTTCGCAATTGCTGAAGGCGTAGCGCTTGCAAACCAACACCAGCCGGCAAAGCCTGCCAAACCGAAAGCTGATATTCTCCCCTTTGAGGATAAAGCCGAATACTTCCCAAGATAATTAACTGTTCACCTGGAACGGGTATCTGTGCCAGTTTTGCCAATTGGCTATTCCACGCCACACACTTAATAGCAGCACCACCATTTGGATCTTGCAGCGTAAAAAATAACCCACTGCGATGATGGCTCTTGCTGGAAACTTCTCCAGTCACCCAAACTCGTTGCAATTCCTCATCTTGTTCTAGTAAAAAGCGGATATAGTCGGTTAACCCAGCGACTGAGAGCGCTGTTTCAGCAATCAGATCAGGATAATCAGCAGTCATCAAACCCTATAATAAGTGCAAAATAATTATGCAAATCCTAGCAAATATCGCATCCTGGCAGATTTTGGTGATGTCGTTGTTCAAGTAGAAGGCAGATATCATGTTGCGCGCGAAAATTTGCTACATAGTTGTTTATACTTACCCAAACGAAACGGCAATTGAGCTAGGATATTGTCACACTTCGTTATTGACAAGTTATTCTCTAGCAAAGTGTGTTTAAATAAATTAGTATATCTGTTCTACTCCAACTCCTAAACCCACACTCCCGAGATCCATATATAGAGGCTCTGAATGGCTATTAACACCACTGATGTTGCTGGCAAGCAAAAAGCGCTCAACATGGTACTGAACCAAATTGAGCGTACCTTTGGCAAAGGAACAATTATGCGCTTGGGCGACGCTACCCGGATGCAGGTAGAGACGATTTCCAGTGGGGCGCTGACCCTGGATCTGGCGTTAGGTGGCGGTTTACCCAAAGGACGGGTCATTGAGATTTATGGTCCAGAAAGTTCCGGTAAGACGACATTAGCACTGCACGCGGTTGCCGAAGTGCAAAAAACCGGCGGTATTGCTGCCTATGTTGACGCTGAACACGCTCTTGACCCCACCTATGCTGCGGCGTTGGGTGTTGACATTGTAAATTTGTTCATTTCCCAACCTGACACCGGGGAAACTGCTTTAGAAATCGTCGATCAGCTTGTCCGTTCTGCTGCGGTTGACATTGTTGTTATTGACTCTGTAGCAGCACTCGTTCCCCGTGCTGAAATTGAAGGCGATATGGGTGATGCCCATGTTGGTCTTCAAGCAAGATTGATGAGCCAAGCTTTACGTAAAATTACTGGTAATATAGGTAAATCTGGTTGCACAGTTATCTTTCTTAACCAATTGCGCCAAAAAATCGGTGTCAGCTACGGTAACCCAGAAACGACAACTGGCGGTAACGCTCTGAAATATTATGCTTCGATACGCCTAGACATTCGCCGGATTCAAACCTTGAAAAAAGGCACAGAGGAATTTGGTAACCGCGTCAAAGTCAAAGTTGCCAAAAACAAAGTTGCACCGCCTTTTAGAATCGCGGAATTTGACATTATCTTTGGCAAAGGTATTTCTACTTTGGGTTGTCTTGTAGATTTGGCAGAAGAAACTGGTATCCTAATCCGCAAAGGAGCTTGGTACAGCTACAATGGCGAGAACATCTCCCAAGGTCGAGACAACGCTATTAAATACCTAGAAGAAAAGCCTGAATTTACTGAAAAAATTAAGCAGCAGGTGCGTGAAAAACTAGAAATGGGGGCTGTTGTTTCTGCTAACTCTGTGAAGAAGACAAGCGAAGACGAAGAAGAAGAAGAAGAAGAATTAGAGTTAGTCGAAGAAGATTAACAAAGCGTGCTTTTGCAGCTTGGTGAGTGGAGCGATCGCTCCACTCACTTAATTCACAATAACCCCCGATAATGAATAAAAACCAAAATAGCCGCCCAAGAACCCAACGCGACTTTTACTGCGACCAGAATGTTGAGCAGGGGGATAACCCCGCCGCTGAAAAGTGCCCCCAACTCTCCGTGCGGTAATTCTAATCCGGCTAGAGTTATAACCGACAGGACAATGAAAATAAGAACCGAAACCTTCTCCCATGTAGCGGCGTGCCAGCGCTGATAGATCGCCTGCATCCACTCGGTTGATGAGGTAATCGCAACAAGACCAATCGCCGTTCCGCCCGCAACTCCAGCCGCAAAACCACCGCCGGGACTCAGATGCCCCCGAATCGCCAGTTCGATAGCCACCATCGCGGCAATGGTGGCTCCCAGACGCGCCATAACAATCGAGGGTTGATCGGTGAACTGATAGATCGCACAGAACGGTCGTTCATTCGCCAGTAGAAACTTTGCACCCATTACGGCGATCGTAAATACTACCACTTCAAAGATGGTGTCATACAACCGATTCCTGAGAATGACAGCCGTAACTGCATTAGGTACTCCACTTTCTTGTACAAGCGTTTGGACAATCGAGAGCGATAAGTCCGGTGCCGGATTGGGCATGATCAGGAATTTGACGAACAGCGCTATCCCCGCGGCAATGTAGACCCATTTCATTTATGTTCCTCCCCTGAGTCTGGTGCATTTACATAGGTCAGGCTTGTCGCTGGTGACGAAAGTTCGGTTCGCATGATGTCATACAGGCGTCGCACCCTAGTTGTGGTGTGATAGGGTTGCTGTTCGTCCTCACTCGCTACAAAGTCTTGATTATCGTAGTCTCGTCTGGCACAGGCTGCATGGACTTCTTTCTCCATTAGCGCCCGGTGCAAAGCCTGCGTATTCGTGTACGGCACTACCTCAACACGCATATAGTGTTTGTGAAAAATTGTTCGTAAGTCATTCATCAGTTGCTGAAAATGGCCACACTTCTGCGAAGTCGCTACGCTAACAGCTTGTCCGGCTGCTAGAGACTCGTCATCTGTCTCACTCGCCCCGTCTTCGATCACGCCAAGACGCATCACCAGCGAGGAACGCACCGCGATCGCATAAAGCGTAATCGCCAGCAGAGTACCCATCAAGGCTTGGGTCAAAGCAACATCCGCCGCCCCCAAAACCGCAAATACTAATGTCGCCACCGCTCCCTGTATTCCCTGGATTACCAGGGCATGGTAGGGATTGGTCTGAAGTAACAGCATGAGCGCGGACAACGGCAGCAGGGCAGTTATGACATAGATATAGCTATCATTCATCGTTTCCTCCCGTGCTGGAACAGTATGCCAATACATACCCCAGCACTGTATTCCAAATTGCTAAGGTGATGATGCCAAGGATGAGCAGCGGCCATTCGCTAGGTACCTTCGGAAGGAGCAGTCCGACGATGATGAGCATGCTCCCTAGCGTATCTGCAACCGAAAGAGTATGCAGCTTGAATAATACCGAGCGATCGCCGATTAGGGGGAAAGTTCCCCAAAACCAGAAGAAAATTCCTATACCTATGCAAATGTAACTAAGCGCGTTGATCATAGTTCATTCAGGCGTTTAAGGACTTGTGCCAACAACATTAATCCGGCATTACCCACACTCAGGATGATTACCCCTACAACTCCGAGCATCCAATCATCCCGTAAGACTGATACAACCAGGAGTATGATTGATGTCTTAGTGGCGACACTGGCAAATGCCAACATCTTCTGCCAGATATTCTCATCCTGCCAAGCCTCGTACATGGGTATGAGCAGAGCCAGAATCATTGCAATCAGTGCTAAGTTCATCGCTTTTTCCTCCGTCGCACCCAGTGGACTTCGTACCAGCCATTTTCGTGGTATTTCAAGACAATAGTTGTGGGCGTAAAGGTGATCAGAAATATATCCAGGAAGATGAGTCCGGGTGTCCGTCCGGGTTTGACTCGTTCCATCGTCACATCTTCGTAATTATGGGGACTGACGATCATTTCAAAGGCTTCCTTATATGCCTGCGGAATCGCCACGAGGGTTTCCCACAGCGCCCGCAGCCAGTCCTTTAATGCTTCCGGGGTTTTGGGACGCCCCGGTAATAGGAGTGCGATGCTGACACCGATGATAATATTTGCCACACTCAGATTAGCGGTGAGCAAAAACCAGATGGCCAGTCGCAATATCAAATTCAGATGCCCAATCATGCCATCACCATCCAGAAAAGCAGGAGCAACATTAAACTCATCCCACCGATCAGATGCTCAAATTGCTCCATAACACGGGGCAGCTTGAGTATGGATCGTTTAAAAATCAAAAGATACGCCAACCAGCCAAGGCCGATGGTTGCGAGTGGTTTTACAATATTCTCAATGGTATAAGCCTCGTAATAGACAACGTTTGCCGCAAACAGGCCACCGAGCAGCACGATCGCCGCTGGCCAGAAACCGGGCTTTACTACCTCTTCGCCGCCCGCTTTATGCGGCAAGAATATGAATTTGGCAAACGAGATGGCTGTTCCCAAAGCCGCAATATTCATAGCGATCGCTTGCCAGGGCAGAAGATTCTTCGTCGTCAACACCTTTGCCCCAAAGCCAGACAACAAGGGAAAGCCTGAGATCGAAAAGCTGGCGATGACCAGAGCAATCCAGACCGTTGTATTGATCGGCTTATGTTGCAGTTCCTTGAAGTTGCGGCTCGGTAAAGCACCCGCGATCAGGAAGAGTACCGATTTGACCAAGCCGTGAGTCAGTGCATAAAACCCACCTACTTTAGGTGCGGCGAGGATAAAGCCTAACTGCGAAACCGTATGAAACGCCAGCATCCGCTTGGTATCTTTTTCAAAGACTGCATAGAACACGCCCAGCAACGCTGTCCCGACTCCGAAAATCCGGATGAGTGGATCGACCTCAGCCACCATCAGCGCACAACGCACTAGCGGATAGACTCCAGCTTTGACCACAACTCCCGACAGCAATGCCGACACTGGCGTCTCCGCTTCGGAGTGGGTCAACGGTAACCACAATCCCGATACAAACACCCCCCCTTAACCAAGAGTCCCAGAAAGATCAGGGCAAGCGCCTCCGGTGGTGCCCCGCGCAAACTTGCAAAACTAAACGAATGATTTGTTTGATAGGCTAGCACCGCGCCCACCAGATAAAACAGCATTGCCGTATTGCTGATAAACAGATAGCGCAATGCCACCCAAATCGAGCGATCGGTGCGGGGATAGGCAATCAAGAGAAACGCCGCAATTCCACTGACTTCTAACGCCACGTATAAACTGATAAAGTCTGCACAGGCGAACGCAGCATTGATGCTACCGTGCAAAATGATGGCTTGTGCATAAAAAAAAGCTGTCTTACCGCTGTGCCAACAGTAGAGGATGACTGCTGCTGTTACTATGGCATTGGTCAAGATAAAGTAGCCGCTTAACCGATCGACTACTAATGTGACGCCGAAATGATCGAGTAACTCTAATGTCAGGGGCGACTGTTCGACAAATAGCTGCAAGGCATATCCCACCGAAACAAAAGCCATGCACAATGCGAGTATTCTGTCAAGTTGGGGGAGCAGATAAATGGTGAACCCCAGAAAAAACGGTAGTGCGATCCATGTGAGGGTAATGGTAGTCATGGCGTATTGCTCTTCTCGTTAGCGAAGCGGGACGCGATAGCCTCCATTTCGTTGCTTTCCAGGGTGGGATTATCCCCTGCCAGCTTCATGACACCGACCAGCATTAAGCACTGAATCGAAAAGCCGATTTCCTCCGCCGAACCCAGAAACCAGATGGCTAATCGCCATATCACCTTCAAATGCCCCATCATGCCAGTACCATCCCAAACAGTAGAAGCAACATCAGACTCATCATACCGAGCAGATGCTCAAATTGCTCAAGGACACGGGGCAAAATGATTAGTAACCGTTGAAAAATCAACAAATGCGCCAACCAGCCAACGCCGATGATGGCGAGTGCTTTCATGATATTCGTAAGGGTATACGCCTGGTAATACATCCCACTATAGGCAATAAGCGCAGGGAGCAATAGTATCATCGGTAGCCAGAAACCGGGTCGTACATCCTTTCGTCCCCCATAGGGCAGAAAGATGAATTTGGCATACACGATCGTTGTTCCCACAGCCCCAACGTTCATGACAATGCTTTGCCAGGGCAGCAGATTCTTCATCGTTAATATCTTCGCCCCAAAGCCGTATAACAAGGGAAAGCCGGAGATCGAGAGGCTAGCCATGACTAAGGTAATCCAGAGCGCTGTATTGATCGGCTTATCTTGTAGTTCTTTGAAGTTTCGGCTCGGTAAGTTACCCGCAATCAAGAATAGCGCCGATTTAGCCAGTCCATGCGCTAGCGCATAAAAGCCCCCCACAACCGGGGCAGCGAGAATCCAGCCTAACTGCGAAACAGTGCTAAACGCCAACGTGCGCTTGGTATCCCTTTCAAAGATGGCATAGACTACTCCCAAAAGCGCTGTCCCAACTCCAAAAATCCTGACAATGGGATCGACCTCCTCTACCATCAGCGCACAACGCACCAGAGGATAGACACCTGCTTTGACCACAACTCCTGAGAGTAAGGCTGACACTGGCGTTTCCGATTCGGAGTGGGTCAACGGTAACCATAATCCCGATACAAAAATTCCTCCCTTGACTAGTAGTGCCAGAAAGATCAGTGCCAATGCCTCAGTCGGAGCCTTGCTCAATCCAGCAAAAGCAAAGGAATGATTTGCCTGATAGACTAGCACCGCGCCTACCAGATAAAACAGCATTGCCACGTTGCTAACAAACAGATAGCGCAAGGCTACCCAAATCGACCGATCGGTGCGGGGATAGGCAATCAAGAGAAACGCCGCAATACCACTGACCTCTAACGCCACGTATAAACTGATGAAATCTGCACACATAAACGCGGCATTGACGCTGCCATGCAAAATGATGGCTTGTGTATAAAAGAAAGCCGTTTTATCGGTGTTCCAACAGTAGAGGATGACTCCAGTGGTGACTAGCGCATTGGTCAATATAAAGTAGGCGCTCAATTGGTCAGCAACTAATGTGACGCCGAAATTATCTAATAATTGCAGTGTTAGCGGCGACTGAGCGACAAATAGCTGCAACGCATATCCGGCAGAAACAAGGGCTACGCCCAGTGCGAGGTATCGGTCAAGTTTGGGGAGCAGATAAATGCTGAACCCCACAAAAAATGGTAGTGCGATCCATGCGAGGGTAATGGTAGTCATGGCGTATTGCTCTTCTCGATCTCGTTGCTTTCCAATGTCGGATTATCCCGTGCCAGCTTCATGACACCGACCAGCATTAAGCACTGAATCGAAAAGCCGATCACAATCCCCGTCAATATGACCGCCTGGGGAACCGGATCGGCGTAAGCCCGATTGTTGACATCTGAAACAATGGGTGTGAATAAGCCATCTCGCGATGCAACCAGCACGTAATAGGCGATAACCCCTGTGCTCATGACATCCATGGAGATGATCTTCATAACAAGGTTTTTTTTTAAAATGATGCCGAAAAATCCGCACAATATTGTTGCGAAGACGAATGCTTCTAACACGGGAATTGCCTGTTGAGTAAGGGTCGGTCGTATATTATCTTTGAAAAAACACACTATTTCTGATAGGCAGTTTGATTTCTCCGGCTCACTGGAGGGAATCCGAATTTTGCCCCATTGCGGATAACCGTTGCTTGAGTCGTGACGGCTTTGGATAGCGCCGCTATCGCTTCTTCAGCTTTTGATTCCTGAATAAATCCGACGCTCGCGTTGGTCGTGGTTACTCCCCAAATCACCCCTGCCTGCCAAGTTGTCGGCTGCACAAGACGCTGTGCGGTCGTGGATAGATGAACCATGAGTAAATACCTATCAAACCGTGCTAAAACATATATAGCACGATTAAATAGTGCCATACCATAGCAGCACTATAGAAAAGTGCCAATAGAAACCATAGACTAATGCCACATCAAACCGCTTTGCCGAGTCACTAAGCCATTCAAAATTCAAAATGCTCTAACTCAAATGAAAGAATCGACTTATGGCAGAGCCATGCTAAACTTTAGCCCTGACTCACGCGCCGACAAAGTAAACGGCTTGCAAGATAGTCAAGCTCCAAATCAAAACGTTATACCCGTGAATCTCTTAAATTTGTCAGCACCGTTTGCATTAGTAGGGCGGCAGGCTCAATTTCAACGCATCACGCAGGTTTTAGCGCGTGACGGCGACCTGCTGATTGTGGGAGTGCCGGGAAGCGGACGGCGGACTCTGGTGCGGCGGGCGGCTCAAGAAGTTGGCGCTCAAATCTTGGAGGTTGACTGCATCCGAGTTACCGATGGTCAGCGCTTTGTGCAATTGCTGTGCGAGAGTATAGACCAGACGTTTCAAAGTGCAGCAGCTCGATCGCTAATGCAAGAGTGGATTGAAGACAAGGCATGTGGATTATTTGTCCTGAAAGACGAAGCAAGTGGCAGACAGCGACTGAAACCCGTTCGGGCAGAGAGCCAAGAGCAACAATGGAGAGCATTTGAGGTATTACTCCATCTTCTGCAACAGTTAGCGGAGTCTTCGGGCAAACGGGTGGTACTGATTTTGGAAAGCTTCCCCCACATTCGCTCTTGGGATCGCAATGAAATGTGGGAAACGTTTTTGAGGAACGAGATTCAGCGTCAGACTCAGGTAAGTTATGTATTAATCGCCACGATCGCAGAAATCAGCATTCATCCCGATGAACCTGGCAATAATTTGGAAATCGTGCAATTGGCTCCCTTAGCCGATAATGTTGTCGCCGCTTGGGTTCAGGAGGGCTTGCATGCCGAAGGGCTGACATTCGATCCGCGATCGCAAGCGCTGGAACTCTTTGTCAATGCGGTGCAGGGACACTTAGGCGATGCTTCGGCACTGGTGCGACGGCTAAAGTCGGTACGAGTTTCTGACGGGCTAATTCGCGATTGGCACGTCCAGCACGCAATCCAAGAACTGCTAACCGACCTATCGATGGTCTTCGAGTCATTACTCATGCTGCTTCCAGCCAATCAGGCGCATCTTTTGGAATCCTTGGCGTTAGACCCTACGGACAAGCCGCAAAGTCGAGATTACATTCACAAGCATTACCTGTCCAGAGGGGGTTCTCTCCAAGGAGCGATCGCGGGATTGCAGCACAAAGGCTTGATTTACGGTTCTGAACAAGGTTACCGACTTGCTCTGCCTCTCTTTGCTTTGTGGCTTCGCCAGCGCCTGAGTTAATCTAACCGAACGAGTCTGCGTTTGATGGCTAGGGTAGCGGACAGCATCCTGAAAGCGTAACAAATACTTGGATAAATTTAAAACACTTTTTTGACCTTTTTCTTGCCAACGTTTGAGACGACTAATCACTCTTTTAACGTAACCTCTATCAATTGAATCCAGGATGTGTTTTATCCAAATAGAACGCATTTCATCACTAAATTCCATTGCTTCAGCTGTCGCATAAATATGCTGTTTAAGATGTGCCCGATCTAGAATAAACTGAAAATGATTAAATTCAGATGATAATGCTTCTCGTCAGCCATTTCCCCCATCTGCTACACCATAAACTAATGTATAAGTAGATAGTTTGAATAGCTTGAAGTAGGATTTGACTCACTTGTTCGACAATGTCAGAGTAATTTTGATTCATAATACTATCCAATTTGAGTTCACATCTTCTTAAAACACTCCCATATTTCGGGAGTTTGTGAAGTCAAAATTCTACTGCATTGCTGTTGGTGCTTATTTACTCATGTCAGCTTTCCCAAAAAGTTTTCCAGAAGCCTCACCAATCCTTCATTTTCCCTTAGAAATACAAGGAGCCGAAATTAGTTTGTCATGAGGATGGGGAGGTGGAGCATCGCTCCACCTCCCCATCCCACCTCAGGCGATTATCATTATATTTAGCTGCGGGATATTAAGCGATCGCTCACTTACCAACTACTTTTGACCACACCCATTGATTGACACTCTCCAGCCTAAAGGCATGGAGATTCTTGCTTCATCCGTCCTCTCTAGATATCTGAATGCAAGCATTCAAATACCCCCGGAGCGGATACGTCCACAAGCGCACACGGGCTGTCCGACCGCGTTTGAAAGGATTTATTCAATTCTTTAGATTTTTCTCATTCCCACACTATGTCGCACTCAGCTGAGCATTGTGGATGGTGAAGCAGCGCGGTCTTGGGGGTTTCCCGCATGAGCGACTGCTGAACCCGAAGGGCGAGCAACCAACGTTGGCTATCTAGGCGTATTACCGCATTGCCATTTATCATTATGGCATACTTGACACGATTCGTCAATAAAGCCGTCAAACGAAGGACGGGGCTTTAAACCCATTCTTTCGGTAAACAGCCGTAATCTCGTAAAACCGTTACTCACTTGCTGTTTCTACAGCCGTGGTAGATTCTGGGATGGGATTCGTGGATGAACCAAAGGCAACCCGTAAAAAAGGTGGAGCCAGGAAAGTTGTCAAAATTACCATGATAATAATCGACACCTCCAGCGGCTTATCCA
This sequence comes from Scytonema sp. PRP1, assembly GCF_036697665.2. Classification (NCBI taxonomy): domain Bacteria; kingdom Bacillati; phylum Cyanobacteriota; class Cyanophyceae; order Nostocales; family Scytonemataceae; genus Scytonema; species Scytonema sp. PRP1. The sequence goes on from NZ_JBAHYJ020000132.1 coordinate 207,654, forward strand.
AAATGCCGCTAGCTGAGCCGATGCCAGCAAACACTAGGCCCACCTCACCTCGAGGGATCATCCCAACCCCGATCGCCACTCGATTGATGCCGGGTTGTCCAAACACTGCCCAACCTGTGATCAGCTTGCCAATAATCGCCACCCCCATCAAAAAGACAGCAATCAATAGTCCTGCCCGATTCTCCGGTACCGCCGGGTTCAAAACACCGAGGTCGGCACGCGCTCCCACCGTCACAAAGAAGATGGGTACCAGTAAATCGGCGATCGGTTTGATTAATTCATCTAACTCGTTCCGGGCATCGGTTTCATCGAGCACCAAACCTGCTGCAAAGGCACCTAAAATCGCTTCGAGATGAATGGCGTTCCCTAAAAATGCCATAAAGAAAGCGAAGATAAATGCCGGAATCACAATATTTCCACGGGTTTTGAGCTGATCCACGATCGCCACAAAACTTTTGTTAAAGATACCCCCCAACAAAATTGATCCAATCAAAAATGCCGTAGCGCTGACAATCAAGTAAATGACATTGGCGACATCAATCTCACCGGTTTTGGCTAAGCTGGCGACTACAGCCAGGACAATAATGCCGAGGACATCATCAATCACCGCCGCGCCAACAATGATTTGCCCTTCTTTGGATTTGAGTTGACCTAACTCTGATAACACTTTAGAGGTAATGCCGATACTCGTTGCCGTTAACGCGGCCCCCGCAAAAATCGCTGGAATTGCTGCTACATGAAAGAGCATCATTAACCCTGCCGTGCCCGCCGCAAAAGGTGCCGCGACTCCGACACAGGCGACAACCGTGGCTTGAATTCCCACTTCCTTCAGTTGCCGCAGATCGGATTCCAGTCCAATTTCAAACAGCAGAATAATCACGCCGATTTCAGCCAGAACCGAAATCACTTCACTTTGCGACTCAAAGATCCGGGTCAGCGCATCCGGTGCCAATTGATTCAATCCTTGCAGCGCCGTCATAATCACCGAGTCAGAGGCAGACAGCCCCCCTTCGGGAAAGATCACCAGGTGCAACGCCGAAACACCGACAATCACACCGGCGACCAGTTCCCCCAGGACGGGCGGAAAATCCAATCGCCTAGCGACTTCTGCGCCGAACTTGCTGGCCAGATAAATCACCACCAGCGTCAGCAATACGCCAGACAGAATAATAGGTGAATCCTCAGCAACAACGGTCGCCAGGAATGGTATCGGAGCCATGAGAGCGGCGATCCCCCCACTGAAAGGAGGCAGAAAGTTGGACAGAATCATGAGTTTAAAACGATGAAGGTTAAGGGTCTGAGGAAGTCATAAAACTGCGGGGGGTATGAAAAAGGCAACCGATCAAAGATGGTCATGCTTTGGATGCGGTTGCCTGGATCGAGACAAGCTTAGTTGTCAGTGAGTGACGCGGGCGAATGGGTGTTGAGATTATCTTGAGTCACAATCAGCTTCTCCGCTTGGGCATCATCTAAATCGACTAACGTTTTGAGTAACGGTCACCAAAAAGCCGGGGTCATGACCCGGCTTTTTCGGTCTGTGTCGTCTCGATTCAACAGCCGTCTGGTCCACAGAAACTGTGCCCGTACAGTACCTCCGCGTCACAGATATAGATCATGCCCGCAAAATCGAGGAAAAACTTTATTGCGACCTGATCCGCAATATTCTCGGCCATATCCCGATCCGGGGTGAGCACCTCGAATTTTATATTCGCCGTGGTGTCAGAAACGCTGGGTTGTCCCGACGAGCGCACGTTGCGACTGCCTTTACCGCCGGTTTCCAGAACCGTATAACCGGTTGCCCCGGATTCTTCGATGATATCGGCGATCTTTTTCAGCAGAATCTTTTCCGTGACGATGACGAGCTTTTTGGCTGGCTTGGCCATGTTGGTTACCTCCTTACCGTAATTGATCTTATATATTGAGTCGCTTGGTCTGCCGGGTCAAGGGAGGGCCGACAGACCGCGACCCGTCTGGGATTACCTGCCGCCTATCGCCTGGGCGAGTCCGAGGAAGAGCGGTATACACAAGCCGATCGCAACGGGCGTACCGATGGCTGTGGAGGCCCCGATGTAGGCGGAGGGATTGGCCGACGGGATACCGGCTCGCAACGTGGGCGGACCTGAGATGTCTGAACTGGAGGAGGCGATGACGGCCAGAACCACGACACCGCCCAGGCTGAATCCTGCGACGTAGTGGGCAATCAGGCCGAGACCGAAGGCGATAAGCCCATGCACAAACGGTGCCACTACGCTATACACAACGTACCACTGAGCCACCTTACGTAGTTCGCCAAGTCTTGACCAAGCCTCCATACCCATGACCACCATCAAGATCGAAAGCAAGCCTTTGAAGGCGGGATCGTAGAAGCTTTTATAGACACTTTCCGGCTGGGCGAATATGCCAAGAGCAATGCCGAGCAACATTGCCGATAGGGCAGGCCCCTGGAGGCTTTCCTTCACGATCGGCCATATTTTGACCCGATTATCCGCAGACTGTTGCTTTCTGAGATACTCTTGTCGGCTGCTGGGATAATCACCTGCGGGACTGGGAGACGTGCCTGCGGGACTGGGATAATCGCCTGTGGTACTGAAAGACGTGCCTGCAGGTAGAGATGCGCCTGCGCTACTGAAAGCCGTGCCTGCGGGACTGGTATATTCTCCTGCGGGACTGGTATACTCCTGCTTGCTGAGAGACTCGCCTGCTGCACTACGCTTCTTCTTTTTGAGATAAATGTTAGCCACCACAATCGCCGTTACGAGCGCTGGGATATCCATGAAGGGATAGAGTGCGCCAGCCCATGCCTCGTATTGCATTTTTTGTCCATCCAGTACCGTCAGGGCGGCGGCCATAGTAGAGCCACTCACAGCACCAAACAACCCCCCGGTCGCAATCGCATCTACGGTTTTGACCTTCGGCAGCTTGGCCAACGTATAGCGCGCGATGAATACAATGAGAATTCCTATTGCTATAGCAGACGCTACGGGTAACACCATATCCGTCAGGTTGGAATTGCGGATCGCCTGACCACCGGTCAGACCGATTTTCATGAGCAGCATGAAGACGATGATCTGAGTAATCGCCTCTGGAATTACCAATTCGCTACCGAGAGCGGCAATGACCATACCACCAATCAGAAAGCTGAGTGTTGGGGACTGCAACTGCTTAACGAAGTCCATTAAAAATAAGGACAAAAAATCCACGAATACCTCCTTGTGCCTCCTCTGACGAGGAGTAGTGCAATAAATGAACTAAATGAAATTTATTAAAGAGTGATGCGCTTTACCCCTACAGCACAGGTGCTGCACGAGAACCTGTAGACAGGGCTTACGGTCATTGCCCCGGTCGGTTCACAGATCAACGTTGGGATACCGCCAAACAGGGCGGCAAAAAAGCCGCCACAAACTGCCCCATAGAGTCCGCCGAGGGCCTCCACCCCCAAAGGCCAGAGCCAGGGGTAATGAGACAACGGCAGTCGTGACACCGCCGAAGATAGCGCCCCCGAGGTTATTAAACCGGATGAGATTGGTGATTGCCATCATTGAGGTAAATGAACGGTAGATCAAACTAACTAGAAGCGACCCATTTCATAGAAAGGATCGGCTATAGATAAAAATCGGCTGGAGAATGGAATCTGGCATCTGCGATCGCGCGCTCAAAGAAGTCTCAACAACAGACTGCCGAGAATAATTGCCAAGCGACTTCAAGCTCTGAAAACCTAAATCGTAATAGTTAAATAATTTGGATATTCTTATACTGTATGCCACTTTGGGTAGTAATACTTGCTGAGGGATCAAGAAAAAAGTTGTTGTATACATAGAGATTCTTCTATGGTTTTTAGATCAGAGGTTGTTTGTAAATGATTATGAAGGAGCTAATTGAGGCGTTGCAAGTCGTTTCAACATCAAACGAATCATGACGGTGTAAATCATCGATTCGCTGACTTCTGGTAACAGTTCATAGTTTTTACGCGCATCGACGATATTGATTCCACCACCCAAACGTACGTATGCGTTCGGCACGCTGAGTCCCAAGGGGACACGCTGCGCGAACGCATACGACAATCCAACGTTTCGGTAACACTTGAAATCCTGGTTCAGTACGACAAATCACATCCACGGTTGCTGTACATATTTGATGCTTTTGTAGAAGCCAGCCTCGTCAGTGTAATGATGCGAGTCCTGATGGAAAATTCGCAAACATCCCAGAAGTCCCAAAAAGAAGCGACCACCACTGTCCGTTGATGGCAAACATCCTCACTGTTCCACGGCTCGAAAGCTCAAGCAATACAAAGCAACTCTTGATGCTATCCCGTGAAACAAGTTCATAAAATATGTTATTTGTCAATATTTAGAGGGCTGGTCTTTCAGCGGACACGATATGAGAGGGGAGCCGCCGTATTAAACATTTAGTCTGTTGACATTACCAAACAAGCTTTTCTGCTGTTGTTATACCGTTTCTTTATGAAGCTGCGCCAAACTCTGTTTCGGAAGAAAGGTTGCAGCATAGATTCTAGTCTAAGCTTGATTTAGCGTATCTTCATACAGAATTGGTATTACTTCCAGGTATAAAAAAAACAAACCGATAAGTAAGTTGGCGTCAAAAAATCAACCTATGTAACTAAATGTAAAGCCAACGAATACTTTAAAAATAGCTCATTCCACCGTTTTTACAAAACTAAACATACATTAGTTTTATCGTGCCGACTTACTTATCAGTGGCAGTTTGAGTCAGTAGCTTGTGAAGATTCGGAACTTCTTAACACACGATCAATGATTGCATCAACGCCTTTCATGCATTTGGTGTACAACCTTGACTCATAATCGAGCGACCGTTTTTGTACACCTCTAAAGTCCCCTGCCCTTGATGATCTCCCCTACCAGCAAGCACTTGATATTCATAGTTGCCATTCTTAAACTTATACACTTGAGCTGATCCTGTATTGTCTGCAGTTCCCTTGCCCAAACTCAAATTACCTTGAGGACTTGTAGAACGGTAGAGAAGTTCACCCGAATCATACCTTCTCCAAACATTAACGTTGTATCCACCTTGGCACTTCAAACTGAGTAGCAAGCCAGCAGTAGAGTCAGCTGAGGCAGGTAAGACGAGATAAGCTGAAACACAACTCATCAAACCAAGTAGTAACGCAAACCGCTTTAGTAGTGTTTTCATAGTTTCCTCTTGTAGTTTTGAGTGTTCGGTTTTTTACCCTGATGAGTCATCAACCTTGTTTGATACAATTTCAGATTTGAAATTGTAGATTGCAAGAGCCTTTTTAGATAAGCTTTTTAAGAAATTATTTGCTCTAAACACCATTGAAATTGATTTTATTTTGGTATAAATTATGAGCGCAATTCTCTCAAAAAACTACATCCACAATTTTCTCTAATCTCACAATCAATTTATTGTTTGTGCTGTAAATTGATGATCGTTTTGTCCAACAGAACTGTCACTTGGTTCTCCAACTCCGGTCTGATACAGTTTTATCCAGCTTGGTATGCAGACGATGCACTTTACGAGAACGGCAGCTTCCAAAACAGCTGCTTCAAGCCTACTTCAAATATTTCTCGAACCATCTCAACGCAGTTGTACTTGCAATCTCAAAGCCCTCTCCCTGGAAGCCATCAAAGTGTCCGCCCTTCAAAATTGTGAGAGACTTCGGCTCCGTCGCGTGTGCATAGACATCGGCGGTCAAGTCGGGGGCTGCAAGAAAGTCCTTCTCACCCACAATCACGCATAGCGGGGTGGGAAAGATCGCCTCGAGGTGAGGAATCGGTTCGTAATAGAGACAGTGTTCAATCGATTCAAAGGTGAGCCGATTTTCCCATCTTCCTTCGCTCGCGCTTTTGGTTGATTCAACCCAATTGAATGCATCGGGTGTCGCAAGAAAGGAGGGTTGACCGGGCGGAGCAACCAAAGGGAAGTAGCTTACCTTTCCGGTTTGATACCGTTTTATCCGGTCCTGTGAAAGCATCTTTGTGAGTTCCTCCAGTTCAAGTGGGGAGACTTGGCGGCGAGAGTTGAGAAACGCATTCACCGTAGGCATTTGTGCCACGACCGCTTTCACGCGCGGATCAAATGCGGCTAAATGCAGCACGTGACCGCCGCTATAGGAGAAGCCCCAAACACCTATGCGTTCAGGGTCAACTTCGCTTTGTAGTTGGGTCCAGGTGATGGCATTGCGGTAGTCCTCATGCTGCTCGGCAGGGATCATTTGTCCACGAGGCTCTCCCTCACTGGCACCAAGGTAGCGATAATCGAACAGCGAGACGACGAACCCGGCTTGAACGAATCTCTCAGCAAACTGTGGCAAGCCCATCTCTTTGGTCAACCCAATTCCATGAGCCATGACAATAGCCGGAAAGCGATCGCTGGATGCGACTTTATCTGGAGTGTAAAACGTGACGGAACACTTTAGACCTTTACTTTCAAAACTGGTTGTTCTTTGCATATTTGTTTACCGTTTCATTTCACCGAATAGCTTTGGCGTAGTGAACTCAAAGTTATTTGTTTTCCACAATGATTTGCCTGTATTCTGGCTTGCTCGAATCGCGATCAAGGGGAGCAGGATTGTTGCCCTCAGCTTGAAAAGCATAAGCTTGTTGAAGCAACTTAGCAACCTCTTGTGCAACAGCAGTAAGTGCATCATTAATAGAGGAATTGTCAAAAAAATCAGTCTGAGTTGGAACTTTTAGGTACTCAAAATCATCTTTGACCAGTGATGAAATAGATGCCATAAAACTATTCTCCGTAAGACATTTGTTAGGGTTAAAGACCAGCAAGGTTAATAACTTGCAGTGACAATAGCTGCCATCAACTGCTCAATCTTCCAGCGCCCGAGATAGCGAATTCCATTAATAAATAGGGCTGGAGCAGCGGTGACTCCACTGAGTAATCCACTTTCGATATCTTGATTGATGCGATCAACGTGCACCTGTTTGGATATATCTTGCAGAAATTGGGAGATATCAAGTCCTAGATTATCGGCATACTCTACAAGATAGCCGTTTCCCAACTCTTGTTGATGGGTGAACAAAATGTCATGCATCTGCCAAAACTGACCTTGGGCGGCTGCTACTTGGGCTGCTTCGGCGGCACGTAGAGCATGAGAATGAATCTGTATCTGTGGAAAATGACGGAAGATGAAGCACAAATAGTTCTCTCCTAAAGAAACACTAAGCTGTCGCCGAATGACTTTAATCAGCCGATAAACGTCAGCGCTCTCAGAACCTTCATAGTCCCCATACATCACCAGCACTACGGTGGCACTCACCACACCTTGTACGTGATCCTGTGTTGAAGGCGGAAGGAATAACAAACTGCGATCTCGGTCTTGGCTCACTCGATACCTCTGAGGAAAGAAATACTTATAGCAAGCGATGCCTGCGGCGGGCTACGCCTACGCCATACGGCCCTCTTTCTGCAATTTTTGTGTAAAGCAAACTTAAATCTTGCAACGGGCGTTGCTATCAGCGTTTGCATAAATTCAATATATGCAATTGCCTCTAATTTGTCGTCCACTTTGAGTTGAAACTTTTGTTCAGTAAAGTGATTGATGAATCAATCCATCTCTAAATCGAAACTTGGCTCCAACTAAAGTTGGAATATAAATTCAAACTGAAGTGCTAATTTTAGACTTAATACCATTTCACGAAAAGTGTGATACATATAATTGCAGGTGCATCACTCATAAAAAAACAATGTGTAGGGTTCTCAAACTAGAGATAAAAGAAACACAGGCTGAACTTCAAGAGTTGTTGAGACAGCAAAAAACTGGATATGGGAAAGAACGAATACAGGCATTGTATTTACTCAAAACGCGACAGGTAGAAACAGTACAGCACTTAGCAGTAGTGCTAGGTAGAGGGCGTATGACGGTGCAGAGGTGGTTAAAGCTCTACAGAGAAGGTGGGTTAAGCACCCTGCTCGAACTTCGTAAAAGTCCAGGACGACCAAAAACCATTTCCCTTGAGGTGCGATCGCTAATTAAAAAAGAATTGTCTGAGCCAGAAGGATTTAAAAGCTACGAGGAAATTCGTACTTGGCTTTTAGCCTCTGAAGGCATCGAAGCGTCATATAAAGTTGTCCATGAAGTTGTACGCTACAAGCTAAAAGCAAAACTAAAGGCACCACGTCCGCGTAGCCTCAAACAAAATAAGGGTGTGGAAGAAGACTTTAAAAAAAACTTCCATCATGGCTAGAACTAATAAAGAAGTATTTAATATCACATGACGACCAACATCGTCAAGTACGTTATTGGTGTGGAGATGAAAGTAGATTTGGTCTTCTCACATCTTGCACCTAACTGTATAAGCCCGTACAAACCAAAAATATATGCGATAAAGCTACATTATTTTTCTTGGCTTTTCTCGCTATATAAAGGACTTTTGGTTTCATATTGAGTAACGAAGTACCATCAATTTTTCTTGGTGCAAAATGTGAGTCTTCAAACTATAACGGGAAGATTGATAACACTGACAGGAATAAAACCAGTTGGGCTGACGCAGTGGAAACGAGATAACTTTTATATCTATAGAGTTGTAGAGCCATTAACTGGAGAGAATTTTGCCCTTGAATTCTCACATTTGGATACAGTATGTTTTGAAATGTTTTTAGAAAAGTTTGCAGCATCATACCCAGAAGAATTACATATTATTCAAGTGGATAATGGTGCATTTCACTTCAGTAATTACCTCCGAGTACCAAAAAACATAATTCTCTTGTTTCAACCTCCGCATACGCCTGAAGTCAATCCACTTGAGAGATTATGGAAAGAAATTAAAAAGACATTGAAATGGAAATGTTTCCAGACGTTAGATGAGTTGCGAGAAGCTGTGTGGAAACAGTTAGATAAATTGACAGTTACTCAAGTGAAATCTATTGCAGGCTGAGATTTTATTTTGGAGGCTTTATTTGTATCAGGATTTTCGTGAAATGGTATAACGGCACTTTACATAGCCATTTCATTTCCGACATGAGTTTGAACTTCGCTTCTGTATATAAAGCACAATCTGCCACTATTAAACTATCTAATTGGATTTGATTTTTATACTCAACAGCAATTTCTCCAAAGTATAGCAAGCGCCAAGGCGGTTTGAGCATAAACTAGATGTAGTCCCTTTTTTTCCTGCAAAGTGTGCTCGCGCTAACATATGCCTAAACCTTACAGTTACGACCTTCGTCAAAAGGTCATCCAAGCTATCGAACTTGATGGTTTGAAGAAAAGCGAAGCAAGTCTTGTGTTCAATATCAGTCGCAACACGATAGACTTATGGCTGAAGCGACAAGCCGAAACTGGGGACTTCCAAGCTTTGCCCAATCAGGCTCCGGGTAATAATCATAAAATCAGCGACTGGGAAAAATTCCGTGAGTTCGCTTCATCTCATGGAGATAAAACCCAAGTTGAGATGGCCTCACTTTGGGAGGGAGAAATTAGTGATCGCACAATCTCACGGGCTTTGAAGAAAATTGGTTTTACTCGAAAAAAAAGACCTATGGCTACCGTGAGCGCGATGAAGCCAAACGACAAACGTTCATAGATCAGTTATCTACACTACCCTCGGATAAAATCGTGTACTTAGATGAGTCTGGCATGGATAGTCGAGATGAGTATGATTATGGTTGGAATGAAAAAGGGGAGCGCTTCCATGCACTTAAGTCAGGCCGACGCTCTGGACGGGTTAACATGATTGCCGCGCTGTGTAACCAAAACCTAATAGCTCCCTTCACTGTTGAGGGTGCGTGTAATCGAACAGTTTTTGAAACTTGGCTGGAAGCTTGTTTGCTTCCAATACTCGAACCGGGACAGGTTTTGGTGATGGATAATGCCACATTCCATAAAGGTGGGCGCATTCAACAATTGATCCAGGATGCAGGGTGTGAACTGCTGTACCTACCGCCTTATTCTCCAGACCTTAATAAGATTGAAAAATGCTGGTCTTGGTTAAAAAGTCGAATCCGCAAAAAACTCGATCAGTTTGATTGTTTACGAGATGCCATTGAGGATGTCTTGCTTTTTACGTCTTAACCGCCTTGGCGGTTGCTA